>JBDTCA010000330.1:0-4031 GCA_039923815.1 Caldimonas sp.
CGGCTGCCTCTCTCACGCGCCGCGGTCGCCCGCGTGCTCGTCTCGCTCGCGCCCGACCTGATCGAAGCGGGCGACCCCTATCGCGTGGCCTGGGGCGCGCTCGATGCGGCCAGCCAGCTCGGCATTCCGTCGGTCGCGTACTGTCATTCGAACCTCGAAGCCCTGGCGCGGCTTGCCGGCGGCCGCACGTTCGGACCCGCAGCGGCCCAGGCAGCGCGCCGGTACATGCGCCACCTCTATGGGCGCTTCGACCTCGTGCTGGCCCCCAGCGTCGCGATGGCGCGGCACCTCACCGACACCGGAGTCGCACGGGTGGCGTATCAGCCGCTCGGGGTCGACACCGCGGCATTTCATCCGCGCCGCGCCAGCCAGGTCTGGCGCCACAGCATGGGCTTCGACGACGCCACGCGCGTGCTCGTCTTCGCCGGCCGCTTCGCCGCCGAGAAACATCTCGACGTGCTCACCGCAGCGGTCGAACGGCTCGGCGACCCCTATGTGCTTGTCGCGGTCGGCGCCGGGCCGCGGCCGCCGCGCGGCGCGCGGGTGCGCGTGCTTCCCTTCGTGCAAGGCGCCGCCGGGCTGGCCGAAGTGCTGGCCAGCGCCGATGTCTTCGTGCACGCCGGCGACCAGGAAACCTTCGGGCTCTCCGTGCTCGAGGCGTTGGCCTGCGGCACGCCAGCGGTCGTGCGCGGTACCGAAGGACTGGCCGAGCTGGTCGACGAGCGCACCGGCATCGCCGTCGCCGACGGCAGCGCCGCCGCCTTTGCCGAAGCCATCGCGGCCGTCTTCGAACGCGGTCCCGCCACCTATGCCGAGGCGGCTCGCGAACGTGGCGAAGCCGGCGACTGGGTGCGCGTGCTGCCAGCGCTCGCCGCTCGCTATCGACGTCTCGTCGACACCAGCGAGGGCATCACTGTCGGCGACGACCGCACCGCCACCGGCAAGCCGGCGCGGCCGCCACAGCAGGTCGCCGAAGGCAGCTCGCCGTGAGCGAGCGGAGTCTTTGCGTCGTCCTGCACGACGCCGCCACATCGACGCGGGCGGCCTGCGTGCGCACGCTGGCCGCCGTGCGCCAGGTCGCGGGCGATGTGCCCGTCACGCTGCTCGCGGTGCCGCGCTATCACGGCGAAGAGCCGTCGCCCGACTTCGAGGCCTGGCTCGGCGATCGGTTGGGTCGGGGCGACGAGCTGGCGCTGCACGGCTCGACCCACCGCGACGACAGCCCTCCCGCCGGCTGGCTCGACAACCTGCGGCGCTCGCACTACACGCGTGGCGAAGGCGAGTTCTGGGCCTTGTCGCGCGACGAAGCCCTCGCCCGCCTCGACTCGGGCATCGCCTGGTTCGCGCGCAACCGCTGGCCCCTGGCCGGCTTCGTGGCGCCCGCCTGGCTGCTGGGCCCCGGCGCCTGGGAAGCGCTCGAACAGCGCCGTTTCGAATACACGTCGACCCTGCGCCAGCTCGTTCATCTGCCGGGCCGGCAGGCGATCACCAGCCAGAGCGTCGTCTACAGCACCTCGAGCGGCTGGCGGCGCAGCTGCTCCGTGGCCTGGAATGCGATGGTCGCGCGCAGCGAACGCGGCAACGACCTGATGCGCATCGAGCTGCACCCGCGCGACGCCGACTTCGGCCCCATCAGGCAGTCGTGGCAAGGCATCCTCGAGCGCGCCCTGCGCGACCGCAAGCCGTGCACGGTGGCGGAATTCATGCGGCAGACGTGGCCAGCCGGAGCCGACCCGAGCACCACGTTCCAGTCCACCTTCCAGGCGACGACTACAGCAGATTGAAGCTGATGGCGGCCGTGACCGCACCGATCAGGCCACCGACGATGACGTCGCTCGGGTAGTGCAGGCCCAACACCACACGTGATACGGCGATGACCATCGTGATCGGCCAGACCAGCCAGCCGACCATCGGGTAGTAGGCGGTGAGGATGACGCTGCACGCCACCGAGTGCAGGGTGTGGCCGCTCGGGAAGCTGAACTCGTCGAGCGTCGGGGTGCAGGCGTGGATGCCGGGGCAGGTCCGGAACGGCCGTGGCCTGGCGATCCAGCGCTTGATGATGCGATAGACGATCAGGTCGACGACGGCGACGCCGATCATCCTCACCGAGGCAGAAGGTCCTGCCGCGCCCCCCGCCCACGGCAGGCAGACGACGATCGCGTACCAGAGCCAGCCATCGCCGACGCGGCTCGCGGCGATGAGCGATCGAACCACCCAGGCCCGCGTGGCCGCGCCGTGCATCCACACCGCCACCGAGCGCTCTCGGGCCAGCCACGCTGCCTGGCCGCGCCCGGCCCGCAGCAGCTCCTTCTCAGGCTGCGACTGCGCTGGGTGCGGAGGTTGTTTCGAGCGCATGGACGGTGGCCTCGAGGCGGGCCTCGAAGCGAGCCAGTATCTCGGGCCAGGTCGCCCGGCGGGCGGCCTCGAGCGCACGCTCTCGCATCGACGCCAGCGCCGCAGCCGGCAGTTTCACCAGCGCGCAGGCGGCATCGATGAACGCGAGCTCGTCGCCGGGCACGACGAGGCGGCCACTGACACCGTCGACGACGTGCTCGCCAGCCGCCGCGGTGTCGAAGGCGAGCACCGGCAAGCCGGAGGCAAGTGCTTCCATGACGACGTTGCCGAAGGTGTCGGAGAGGCTCGGAAAGAGGAAGGCATCTGCCGACGCGTAATGCGCGGCCAGCGCGTCGCCCCGCTGAACGCCGACGAAGCAGACGGCGGGATGCGCAGCTTCGAGGCGAGCCCGCGCGGGACCGTCGCCGACGACGACAAGGCGCGTTTCGGGCACGAGCTCGCGGGCGCGCTCGAACGCGCGCAAGGCCAGCTCGATGTTCTTCTCGGCGGCAACGCGGCCGACGGTGATGAGCACGCGCCCATCGGTTCCGTCCGCACCCGCGCCCCATTGCGCGCGCAAGGCAGCGCTGCGCACCGCCGGCGTGAAGCGATCGCTGTCGACACCGCGACCGACCACCGTGAGGTTGTGGAAGCCGGCCGCCGCAAGCTCGTCGCGACTCGCCCGCGTCGGCACGAACGTGCAGCGGGTGAGGTTGTGAAAGCGGCGCAGCAGCGCCAGAACGGGCGCCGCCAGCCACGAGATGCCGTAGTACCGGCTGTACTGGTGGAAGTTGGTGCGGAAATCCGACGTCACGGCGATGCCCAGCGAGCGCGCCGCCAGCAGTGCCGCCCAGGCCAGCGGCCCCGGCGTGGCGAGATGCACCACGTGCGGCCGCGTTCGCGCGAAGCGGCGCTTCAGCGCCCCCATCGAGGACAGCCCGAAACGCATTTCCGGATACATCGGGATGGCACATCCCGCGGTACGCAACTCGTCAGCCGCGTCAAGCGCCGACTCACCCGGCTGGCGCGGCCGGATCAGCTCGACGTCGTGGCCGCGGGCTCGCAGGAAGCGCACGGTGCGCTCGACCGTGAGCGAGACGCCATTGAGTTCTGGCGGGTAGGTTTCGGTGACGTAGGCGATGCGCATCGGAGCGGGGTGCTGCATCCAGCATTTTGGCAATCGACGGGCCGGGCGCTGTAGGACCCGGCCGCAGCGATCCGATCTTTACGGCCAGGATCGTCGCGGCGAGACGGCACTCGCGCGAGGCGCCGACGGAGCCGCGCTGTCGCTGCCTTCGAGGAAGCCACAGACGACGCGCAGCCGCGGCACCCGCTTGCAGAGGGCGCGCAGGCCGAGCAGGAGCGGCACCGCCAGGAAGGCGCCGGCAATCCCCCACAGCCAGCCCCAGAGCATCACCGAGACGAACACGAAGACCGGCCGCAACCGCAGCCGGTGACCCATGATCATCGGACTGAGGAAGTTGGCCTCGATGCCGTGCAGGACGAGAAACGCGGCCGGCGGCGCCAGCATGGCGAGTCCGGCGCCGAAGGTGACGCTGCCGGCCAGCAACAGCAGGAAGGTGACGAGCAGCGGGCCCAGGTAGGGAATGAAGCTGAGCACCGCGGTGGTCGTCGCCCACAGCACCGGGTTGGGCAGGCCGACGAGCCAGAGCGCGATGCCGGTGGCGATGCCGAGC
>JBDTCA010000331.1:0-5153 GCA_039923815.1 Caldimonas sp.
GTCGGCTCGGCAAGCTCGGCTTCGCGGTCGAGGTCGACGAAGCGGCACGCCTGAAACAGCAGCGCTTCGCCGGCGATGACGAGACTCGGCTGGCGGCCATCCATCGCACCGCGGCGGCCAGACCCGGGGTCGCCATGGCGTCGCGTGGCGGCTATGGCTTGACGCGCTTGCTGGACCGCCTCGACTGGAAAGCCATTGCGAAAAGCGTCGACAGCGGCACGCGCTGGGTCGGCCACAGCGATGTGACGTCGCTGCACCTCGGCCTGCTGGCCCGCAAGGGCGGCGTCACTTGGGCCGGCCCGATGGCGTGCGACGACTTCGGCCGCAGTGAAGCCGACGGCGGCGTCGACGATGTCACCGTCCCCTGCTTTACCGAAGCGATGTCGGGGGTGCTCGAGGCTGTCGGATTTCGCACCACCGCAGGGCACGACGGCCTCGACGTTCGCGGCACGCTTTGGGGTGGCAATCTGTGCGTCGTCAACTCCTTGCTCGGAACCGCGCACTTTCCTCGCGTCAAAGGCGGCGTGCTGTTCCTGGAAGATGTCAACGAGCATCCGTATCGGATCGAGCGAAGCCTGTTGCAACTGCATCAGGCCGGGGTGCTTGATGCACAGCGGGCGATCGTGCTCGGCGCATTCACGTCATGGCGAAGGTCGCCAACCGACCGTGGCTACGACCTGGCTGCCGCTATTGAGCGCGTGCGCTCGGCGACGACCACACCCGTGATCACCGGGCTGCCGTTCGGACACGTCGCAACGAAGGTGACGCTCCCCGTTGGAGCCACCGTTCGCATGATCGTGGACCGCAGGCAGGCGTTTATCGCTTGGTCCTGAGGCCCAGGCCGATTCGGCGCACTGTTGGTTAAACCCTACGCGCGATCGCCGCGCAAGCGGAATTCGGGTCAATCCCGAGCGGTCGGTAAGACGCCAGGATGACAATGAAGTGACATCTCGCGACGACGACGGGCTGCCTACTCGGCGACCTTTTCGCTTCGATCCCGGGCCGATCTATCGATCCATTTTTATCTTCAGGGAGGTCCGATGTTCAAGAAGACGAAGCTTTGTATGAGTCTGTCGCTGGCCTGCGGCGGCGTGTTGCTCAGTGCTGGCGGCGCCGCCAGTGCGCAGACAGCGGCGCCTCCCGGACAGCAACTCGAGCGGGTCGAAATCACGGGCTCTGCCATCAAGCGCATCGATGCCGAGACCTCGGTCCCCGTGACCGTGCTCAAGGTCGACGACCTCAAGAAGGAGGGCGTCACCACGGTGCAGCAAGTCCTCGAGCGCGTTTCTGCGGCGCAGCAGTCCATCGGCACGAGCCAGTCCGTCGGATTGGGCACTGGCGGAGCTGCCTTTGCCAACCTGCGCGCGTTGGGCCAGAACAAGACGCTTGTTCTCCTCAATGGTCGGCGGATCGCAAACAACGCGATTGACTCAAGCGCTCCCGACCTGAACATGATCCCCTTCGCCGCGCTGGAGCGCGTTGAAGTGCTTCGAGACGGCGCCTCGGCGCTCTACGGCAGTGATGCGGTCGGCGGAGTCATCAACTTCATCACCAAGCGCGATTTCCGCGGCATCATCATGTCGGGTGGGTTCGACGTTCCAGAGGCCAAGGGGGGAAGAGCCTATAACGGCAATCTCGTCTTCGGAACGGGCGATCTTGACAAGGATCGGGTCAACTTCTTCGGTGTGATCGACTATCAGAAGCAGGATCGGATCCGGGCGTCTGAGCGGCCTTACAACGACAGGAGCATCAAGACCTCCCCAACGACCTTCCCCGGGCAGTACAACCAGGGCGGTAACGTCGAAAACCCGCTGTTTCCGGGGTGCGGCTCGCCGGACGGTATTGCGAATCCCTCGGCCAATCCCGGCGACAGGACATGCGGTTATCTCTACGCGCGTCAGGTCGACCTGATCCCGAACACCGAACGGCTTTCCGCGCTGCTGCACGCCACCGTCAAGATCAACGAGACGATGCAGGGCAACCTGGAATATTTCGTCACCAAGAGCAGAAACGATACGTTGATTGCCGGCGTGCCTTACGGCGCGCTGAGGATCAATCCTGGAACGCGTTTTTACCCGGGCGCAGGTATCACACCGCTTCCCACGGCATTCGTGCTGGACCCGACATTGCCCGTCAAGCTTCGCTGGCGTGACCAGGTGAGCGGTGGTCGCGCTGAGCAAACCGACAATACCCAACAGCGATTTGTCGCGTCACTCGAGGGAGCGGCCGCGGGATGGGACTACAAGCTCGGCGGCACGATCAATTCGAACATCATTACCGACAAGCTGACCGGCGGCTATACCGACGGAACTCGGATTACTCCTGCCATCCGTGACGGCGTCATCAATCCATTTTCCGCAACCCAGGACGCCGCCGGGCTTGCTGCGATCTCCGGCGCCGCCGCGAGGGGCACGCTCTTCACCGGTCGCGGTCAAGTCTACGCAGTCGATGCTCAAGCAAGCCGCGAGTTGGGCGACTGGCTGGGCGCCGGCCGGCCCGCGGCGGTGGCCGTGGGTGCCGAGTTTCGTCATGAGAACTTCCGTTTCGTCGGCAACCCGCCTTTCGATACTCTGGTGATCGCCAGCACCGGTTTTGATCCGGCAACCGACAGCAATGGTCAGCGCAACGTCTCGGCGGTCTACACGGAGCTGAACGTGCCTGTGATGAAGCAGCTCGAGATCACCGCTTCGCTTCGTTATGACCGTTACAGCGACTTCGGCAACACCACCAATCCGAAGGTCGGATTCCGCTATCAGCCGGTTCAGCAGGTGCTGGTGCGTGGGTCTTATTCGACCGGGTTCCGCGCCCCTTCATTGTTCGATCTCAATGCTCCGAACACATTCACGAACACGGCCAACAACCACAACGACCCTGTCCGGTGCCCGAACGGCAATGCGATTCCAGGTGCGTCGCCGGCTGACAACTGTGATGTCCAGTTCCTGACGCTCAATGGTGGCAACAAGGCTCTCAAGCCGGAAAAGTCAAAGAACTTCACGCTCGGCATCGTGTTCGAACCGACCGCCGATGCCAATCTGAGCATCGACTTCTGGCGTATCAAGCTGCGGCAGCAGATCGGGTCGCTGACCGACGACACCATCTTCAACGACCCGGCGAGATACGCGGGCCTGTTCCACCGAGCTCCAGATGGATCGCTTTCGTCGGATGGCTCGTTGTGCCCGCAGTTCCCGCCTGCGCCCGGCGACAATTGCGGCTATGTCTTGGATACCTTCAACAACCTTGGGGAAATTCGCACCAGCGGTATCGATCTGGCGGGGGCCTACCGCTTGCGCACGGGAGCTGGTAACTTCAATCTCGGTTTCAACAGCACGTATGTCTACAAGTACGAGTACCAGAATGAAGCGGGCGGGGAATTCTTCAACAATGTCGGAAGCTACCAAGGAAATGCAGTGGTTTCTGGCGGCACGCCGATCTTCCGCTGGCAGACTGCTGCGAACGTGAACTGGAATTACGGCGCATGGGGTGCTGGCATTGTTGGTCACTTCAAGAGCGGCTACACCGATCAGGATCCGTCGAATCACGTGTCAAGCTACACCACGTTCGATATGAACGGGACCTGGACGCCGACCAAGTCGCTCACTTTGACTTTGGGCGTGCGCAACGTGTTCGATCGTGCGGCACCGTTCTCGAATCAAGCGGCAACCTTCCAGGTCGGCTACGACCCACGCTTCAGCGACCCTACAGGTCGTGCTTACTACGCTCGAGGCAGCTACAGCTTCTAGACGGAGTGGCGCCTGACGACTGCATTTCGCGAGCGTCGCCGGCCTTTAAATCGTCGCCCGCCAGCCAACGCTGGCGGGCATTTTTTTAGAGGCCGCTCAGGTGGTTCGCGGCTCGCAGTCCGCGGCGGCGCGGTAGTCACACCATTAGAATTCGGCTTCGCCAAAACGTCACATCCATCCCGGCGAGGCTGCAACTAGCCGGCGCCGGTCGGGCAGATTCCGAACCGTCACCGCGTTTCGGCAGACGTCCCTGCACACATCGAGTCTGGAGATCCCGGCCTTATGAATTTTGCTGAAACAAGAGCGGACCCGGGTCGCCGCATCATCGGCTTCGGAGCCGTGCTGCTGTTTCACGTGCTGCTGGTCTACGCGCTCATCACCGGACTGGCGAAGAAGGTCATCGACGTCGTCAGGGCGCCAATAGAGACAAAGGTGATCGAGGAGGTCAAGAAGCCGCCGCCTCCGCCGGAAGTGGTCGTCCCGCCGCCGCCAAAGCTTGAAGCGCCGCCGCCGCCCTTCATCCCGCCCCCCGAGATCCAGATCGCGACGCCGCCGCCGGCGCCGACCATCGTGGCGACAACGCCGACGCCACCGCCAGCTCCGGTGGCGATCGCTCCTGCGCCTCCCCCCATCGTTGCAGCGCCCGCACCGCCGGCGCCGCCAGCCCCCGCACCTACAGGGCCGGTGTCCGTTGGCGTAGCGTGTACGAAGACCGTCAAGCCCGAGCTGCCCGGTGTATCTGCGACCTCCGGCATCACTGGCGCCTCGATCACCTACAGGGCGACGACCAAGGACGGCAAGATCGTGAACATCGAATTCACCAAAGTCCAGCTGCAGGGCGGCCGCGACTCTCGCATCCAGAGAGCGTTCATCGCCAACGTGGAAGAGGCCGTTCGCCAGTATGTCTGCCCCGGAGACCATGTCTTTACGCAAGAAATCGTATTCAAGGTTACTGAGTAATCGACGTTTGTCTGTGCTGGTGAAAGCCACAGGTCCCTATTCAAGCTACAGGAGCTCCAAAGAAATGTTCACACGTTTGACTGCGCGTTGCGCGCCGACCCTTCTCGCGGTCACGTTGGCGATCGCGCCCGTTTTTGTTCATGCGCAAGCAGCGTCCGCGGCTGACGCTGGCGCCGCACCCGTGGCCAGCACCGCTGCGCCCGCTGCGCCCGTTGCGTCAGATGCAACGACATCACCTGCTCCGGCGAGCGCGATGGCGACAGCTCCCGTCACCCAGGAGACCGTCGACAACCCCTATGGTCTCGGCGCACTGCTTCAGAACGGCGACTGGATTTCGCGCGGAACGCTGCTGATCCTGGTGCTCATGAGCATGGGCAGCTGGTACATCCTGATCACCAAGCTGTACGAAAGCGTCAAGCTGAGTTCAGAGGCAAAGGTTGCCCAGCGCGGGTT
>JBDTCA010000332.1:0-4908 GCA_039923815.1 Caldimonas sp.
GGCGCCGTCGTCCAGGTGCCGACGCCGCGGCGCGACGAGGCCTTCCGTCTGCTGCGCGCCTGCGGCCTCAGCCGCCACAGCCATGTCATCGGCAAGACGAACACGAAGGCTGCCGTCGAGGTCTGGCGCGATGCGAAGTCGCAGTTCTCGGCGCCCCTGCGCGAGTTGCACCAGGCCTGGGACGACGTCAGCTGGCGGATCGCGAAGCTGCGCGACCGCCCCGAATCCGCCGACGCCGAGCACGCCGGGGCCGGTCGCGACGACGACCCGGGCCTGCACGTGCACGTCGTCGACGTCGCGCCGCAGGCCGTGGCGATCGTCGGCACCCGGCCGAAGGTCGCGGTGCTGCGCGAGCAGGGCGTCAACAGTCACGTCGAGCTGAGCTACGCGATGCATCTCGCCGGCTTCGACACCTACGACGTCCACATGACCGACCTGCAGACCGGGCGGGCCCGGCTCGACCTGTTCCAGGGCCTCGTCGCCTGCGGCGGATTCAGCTACGGCGACACCCTCGGCGCCGGCGAGGGCTGGGCGCGGTCGATCCTCTTCAACCCGCTGCTGGCCGACCAGTTCGCGACCTTCTTCGCCCGGCCCGAGGTGTTCGCGCTCGGCGTCTGCAACGGTTGCCAGATGATGGCGGCGCTGGCCGGCATGATCCCCGGCACCGCCGCCTGGCCGCGCTTCACGCGCAACCGCAGCGAGCAGTTCGAAGCCCGGCTCAGCCTCGTCGAGGTGCTGCCTTCGCCTTCGATCTTCTTCACCGGGCTGGCTGGCAGCCGCCTGCCGATCGCCGTGGCGCACGGCGAGGGCTATGCCGACTTCTCGCAACGTGGCGACGCCGCCGCGGTGCATGCCGCGCTCCGCTTCGTCGACCACCACGGCCGCGCCACGGAGGCCTACCCGGCCAATCCGAACGGCAGCCCCGGCGGCCTCACGGCGGTGACCACGTCAGACGGCCGCTTCACGGCGCTGATGCCGCATCCGGAGCGCGTGTTTCGCAACGTGCAGATGAGCTGGACCTCGGGCGACCCCGGCGAGCACAGCCCCTGGCTGCGCATCTTCGAGAACGCGAGGCGGGCGCTGGGCTGAAGCCGCCGCCGCGCTTCAGCGGCTCGCCATCCGTGCCGACTGCGCCGCGCCGAGATGCATGCCGCCATCGAGGAGGAGCAACTCGCCGGTGATGGTCTTCGCGCCCTCGACCAGCCACAGCACCGCGTCGGCGACGTCTTCCGGCGTGCTGGCGCGGCCGAGCGGCACAGCCGCTTCGTAGCCGGCCTTGATCCGGTCGTAGCCGTCCTGGCCGATGCCGTCCACGAACCAGCGCGAGGTGATCAGGCCGGGACAGACGGCGTTGACGCGGACGTCCGGCGCCATGGCGCGCGCGAAGTAGAGCGTCATCGCGTTGAGCGCGCCCTTCGAGGCGATGTAGGCGACCGACGAGCCGATGCCCAGGGCGCCGGCGATCGACGAGACGTTGACGACGCAACCCGCAGCGGACCCGAGGTGCGGCGCCGCGGCCCGGATCATCTGGAAGGCGCCGAGCGTGTTGACAGCGACGATGCGCTGGAACGTCTCGGCGTCGATGGCATCCCAGTTGGCCGCACCGGCAAACGACGAGATGCCGGCGTTGTTGACGAGCGCATCGACGCGGCCCCAGCGTGCGACGGCGCCGGCCACGAGGGCGCGGCAGTCGGTGTCGTCGGCGACGTCGCCTCGCTGCAGCAGCACGTCGGCACCGGCGTCGCGGCAGGCCGCGGCCGTCGCTTCGGCATCCTGCTCGCTGCGCGAGTAGTTGACGACGACGTTCCAGCCGCGGCGGGCGCAGGCGAGGGCGGTGGCGGCACCGACGCCGGTGGCCGATCCGGTGACGAGGGCGACGCGGGCTTCGGTCATGGCGGTCCTTGGGCAACGAAAGAGCCATCACGAGCAGTGGTGGGGCAATGCCGCGATACTGATGCAACCCACGCATCCTCGTCACTTCATGTTCATTCGCGGCATCGGCACCGCCACGCCACCCACGCGGTTCACCAAGGCGGAATGCCTGGAGGCATTCCAGCGCTCCGACTGGTACGCCAGGCTCGACACCCGCTCGCACCTGATCGCGCGCACGGTGCTTCAGCGCGACAACGGCATCGAGGCCCGGCGCCTGGCGCTCGACTCGATCGACGACGTCTTCATGATCGACCCCGACACGCTCGACCGCCGCTTCCTGGCCAACGCGCCCGCACTCGCCGCCGACGCCGGCCGGCGCGCGCTCGCAGCCGCGGGCATCGATGCCGCGGCGATCGACGCCGTCGTCGTCAGCACCTGCACCGGCTACGTCTGCCCCGGGCTTTCGGGATACGTTGTCGAGCGCCTCGGCCTGCGCGCCGATGTGCAGGCCTTTGACCTCGTCGGTCAGGGCTGCGCCGCGGCGCTGCCCAATCTGCAGCTCGGCCGCTCGCTGCTCGCGTCTGGTGCGGCCGGACACGTGCTCTCGGTCTGCGTCGAGGTCGCCAGTGCCGCGATGTACCTCGACAACGACCCCGGCGTGCTGATCAGCGCCTGCCTGTTCGGCGACGGTGCCGGTGCCGCCGTGCTGTCACGCGAGCCTGCCTCCGCGGCCGGAGCCGGTCGCCGCATCGAGTGGAAGGACAGCACCTCGCTGATCGAGCCGAAGCAGCGCAAGGCGCTGATGTTCGAGCAGAGGGACGGCATGTTGCGCAACATCCTGACGCGCGAGGTCCCGGCGCTCGCTGCCGATTACGCCGAGCGCGTGCTCGAGACCGTGCTCGGTCGGGCCGGCCTGAACAGCGGCGACATCGGTGCCTGGATCATGCATGCCGGCGGCCGCGACGTGCTGCTGGCACTCGAGAAGCGTCTCGAGCTCGACCGCAGCGCCTTCCGCTACAGCGCCGCGATGCTGCGCGAGTACGGCAACCTCTCGAGCGCCTTCGTCTACTTCGTGCTCGAGGCTGCACTCGCCGACGATGCGCCCGCCGGCTGGTGGTGGCTGTCGTCGTTCGGCGCCGGCTTCAGCTGCCACGGCGCCCTGCTCGAAGTGCAGTGAAACCGCGGGCCCGGCTTCAGTCGACGCGCTTGAGTTGGTTTCGGTAGCGGGCGCTCCGCTCGACGTAGTCGGCGGCGCCATGCACGATCCTCTTCGTGTCGGCATCGGTCAGCGCCCGGACCACCTTGGCCGGTGCACCGAGGATGAGCGAGCCGTCGGGGAAGGTCTTGCCTTCGGTGACGATGGCGCCAGCGCCGACCAGGCAGTTGCGGCCGATCACGGCGCCGTTGAGCACCACCGCCTGGATGCCGATCAGCGAGCCGTCGCCAATGGTGCAGCCGTGCAGCATGGCCTGGTGCCCGATCGTCACGCCGGCGCCCACGGTGAGCGGAAATCCGGAGTCGGTATGGAGCACGGCACCTTCCTGCACGTTGCTGCCCGTGCCGATGACGATCGGTTCGTTGTCGCCGCGCAGCACGGCATTCGACCAGACGCTGGCGCCGGGATGCAGCACGACGCGGCCGATGACCGTGGCCGCGTCGGCCACGTAGGCGGTCGGGTCGATGTTCGGCGTGTCGTCGCCGCCCAGGCTGTAGATCGGCATGGCTCGCGCCCTCGTTGTGCAAAGAAAAACGATACTCGAAAGCCGACCTCGAAAGACCCGATGCTGGCTCGCATCCTCGAACCCGAAACCCTCGATCACCTGGCGCCCGACGATCCCGCGGCGGTGCGCTCGCGACACGACCTGCGCCGTGTCAATCGCTTCATGGGCGCGCGCGCCATCCTCGGGCGTGCGATCGATCGTGCCCTGCCAATGGCAAGGATCGGCGCGGCCGGCAAGGGAGCGGCCGGGCCGCTCCGGATCGTCGAGCTCGGCTGTGGCGATGGCCTGCTCATGCTCGACGTGGCGCGATCGCGAGGGCGCCCCGCGGCGCTGCGCAACGTGGAATTGACCTTGCTCGACCTGCAGCCGATCGTGGCCCCGACGACGCTCGCCGCCTACGCCGCCGCCGGCTGGCGCGCCGAGACGCTGACCGCCGACGTGCTGGCGTGGGCCGCCGACACGGCCTCGCCGACGCGCTGGGACATCGTCGTCGCCAACCTGTTCCTGCATCACTTCGAGGGCGAGGCGCTCGGCCGCCTGCTCGCCGGCTGCGCGCGCCGCGCCGAGGCGCTCGCGGCGACCGAACCGCGCCGCAGCCGTTTCGCGCTGGCGGCCAGCCACCTCGTCGTCTGCCTCGGCGCCAACGCCGTGACGCGCCGCGACGCCGTGCTCAGCGTTCGCGCCGGCTTCGTCGGCAGCGAGCTGAGCGGCGCCTGGCCCGCCAGCGCCAATGGCTGGCGCCTCGAAGAGTACGAAGACGGCCCCTTCACGCACTGCTTCTGCGCGGCACGGCAAGGTGGTGCGCGATGAAGACGCGCTTCGACGTCGCCATCGTCGGCGCCGGCCCGGCCGGCGCGAGCGCCGCGATCCTGCTGGCCCGCGCGGGCTGGTCGGTGGTGCTGGTCGAGCGGCAGGCGTTTCCGCGCCGCAAGGTCTGCGGCGAATGCGTCGCCGCCAGCAACCTGGACCTGCTCGACGTGCTCGGCATCGGCGCCGCGTTCGATCGCCTCGCCGGCGCCGAGCTGCGCCGAGTCGCGCTCATGCACGGCCAGCGCACCGTCGTCGCCAACCTGCCGGGCAGCGACGGCGACGCGCCGCGCTGGGGTCGGGCGCTGGGCCGCGAGCACCTCGACACGCTGCTCGCCGAGGCCGCCGAGGCCGCGGGCGCGACACGCCTGCAGCCGTGGGCGCTGCAGTCGATCGCGGGCAGCGCCGGCCGCTTCCGGCTTCAGGTTCGGGCGATGAACGGGGACGGCGGCCAGGGCAACGACGCCGGCGAGGGCCGCGAACGTGACGTCGTGCTTCAGGCGGGCGT
>JBDTCA010000333.1:0-2967 GCA_039923815.1 Caldimonas sp.
CCGGCGCGGCTCTCGGGCGGGCAGAAGCAGCGCGTCGCCATCGCCCGCGCGCTGGCGATGGACCCCGAGGTGCTGCTGTTCGACGAGCCGACGTCGGCCCTCGACCCCGAGCTCGTCGGCGAAGTGCTGCGCGTGATCCGCTCGCTCGCCGAGGAAGGCCGCACCATGCTGCTGGTGACGCACGAGATCGGCTTCGCGTACCACGTCGCCAACCGCGTGCTCTTCATCGCCGAGGGCGTGATCCACGAGCAAGGCACGCCCGACCAGGTGCTCAAGCAGCCCGCGCAGCCGCGCACGCAGGCCTTCATCGAGCGCCACCGCGAATTCGATTTCTGACCTTCCTCGATCGAGAACGACTCGCCATGACCGCAGCCACTCCCAAGAATGTCCTCACCCAGGGCGAGAGCGCCCAGGGCTACCTCGCCGACCCGCGCAACGACGGCGTGCTCGTCTACGTCAACGGCGCCTTTGTGGCGCGCGACGAAGCACGCGTCTCGATCTTCGACAGCGGCTTCGTGCTCGGCGACGGCATCTGGGAGGGGTTGCGCCTGGTGCAGGGCAGGATCATCAGCCTCGACGCCCACCTCGACCGGCTGTACGAGGGCGCGACCTCGATCGCGCTCGACATCGGCCTGACGCGCGACGAGCTGACACAGGCCCTGTTCGACACGCTGGCCAGGAACGCCATGACCGACGGCGCCCACATCCGTCTCATGATCACGCGTGGCGTCAAGCGCACGCCGAACCAGGACCCGCGCTTCGTGATCGGCAAGGCGACCATCGTGATCGTCGCCGAGTTCAAGACACCCAAGCCCGAGTCGAAGACGAAGGGGCTGTCGCTCTTCACCGCCACCTTTCGCACCAGCGGCCCCGACGTCTTCGACCTGCGCCTGAACTCGCACAGCCGCCTGAACCTCATCCAGGCGCTGATCCAGGCCATCCACGCCGGCGCCGACGAAGCCCTGATGCTCGACCCGCGCGGCTTCGTCGCGAGCTGCAATTCCACCAACTTCTTCGTCGTGCGAAGGGGCGAGCTGTGGACCTCGACCAGCGCCTATTCATTCAAGGGCATCACCCAGGGCAACGTGATCGACGCCTGGGCTGCAGCGGGCGGTGTCGTGCGGGAATGCGACTTCACGCTGGCGCAGGTGTATTCGGCCGAAGAGGCGTTCGTGACCGGCACGCTGGGCGGGGTGACGCCGGTGACGAAGGTGGACGGCCGGGTGATCGGCGACGGCCGACCCGGACCGCAGACGCAGCGCGCCGGAAAACTCTATTTGCAGCATGTGACGGCGTCAGTTCAGGCCTGAGCTGAATCCGGTCGCCACGAGCCGGTCCCTCCCATCACAGCTCGTCCCTCGGGATGAGCGGCGCGAGCAGCCACAGCTTGAAGCGCAGCCAGCGACTCGTCTCCGGGGGCGCGTCGTAGACAGCCTCGTTGCCCTCGGCGTCGAGCCCGACCCACTCGACGCGGCTGCCGTCGGCGCTCAGTCGCAGCCGGTATTCGCTGTCGGGGTCGCGCAGGCTGGCCAGCTGCCTGGCCATCTCGGTGCTCTCGATGATCAGGCCGATCTCGGTGTTGAGCCAGGCCGAGCGCGGGTCGAGGTTCATCGAGCCGAGGAAGACCTGCGAATCGTCGCGGACCGCGTCTTTCAGATGCAGCGCGCCGGAGCGCTTGCCGAACAGGCCCAGCTTCCTTCGCTTGACGCTCAGCGAGGGACTCAACTCGTACAGCTCGATGCCCATGGCCAGCATGGCCCGCGTGTTGCGCGCGTATTCGGCGTAGGCGAGAGGCTCGTCGGTGGAGGCGAGTGAATTGGTGACGACGACGACTTCGAGGCCGGCCTTGCGGGCGCGCTCGAGATAGACCAGAGCGTTCGCGCTCGGCACGAAGTACGGCGACACCATCCTGACGCTTTGCTGCGCGCCCAGCAGCCAGCGGATCACGCCCTCGGTCACCGTGCCGCCGATGGCGCGAGGCGCGTGGTCGATGTCGGCCTCGAGAAGCTTGCCGTCCTGGCCGCGCTTTTCCGGAGGATCGACGAGCACGCGCGCGTTGGCGGCGAGCAGTGGCCCGAGGTCGTGACGGGCGAGGTCCGAGTGGACTCTGAGCATCGTTGCCACCTCGGGCGGCACCTGCAGCGGGTAGTCCGGCAGCACGGTGAGGTTGCCTTCGGCGTCGGGGTCGGCCGTCTCGGGTGGGCGGGCCGCGTCGATACGGCGGTCGAGCCGGGCCCGCAGCTCGCTGACGCTCAGCGGCGTGAAGGCGATGCTTTGCACCGGGAAGACCATCTCGCTGTTCCAGTAGCGATCGAAAGCGCTCGACAGATCGCGAACGACCGGGCCGATGGCGAGCACGTCCATGTCGATGAAGTTGCTGCCGGGCGCGTTCATCACGTAGGCGTCGGCCATGTTGCGGCCGCCGGCGATCGCCGCGGCGTTGTCGGCAACGAAGAGCTTGTTGTGCATGCGCCTGTCGACGCGGTGAAATTCCCACGCCGAGGCCATGAACCGGGTCAGCCAGGCGCCGCGACCCCCCGGGAACGGATTGAACAGCCGCACCTCGACGTTGGGCAGGCTGGCCAGGGCCAGCAGCACGTCGTCTTCGCCGCTGGTGTAGAGATCGTCGACGAGCAGGCGCACGCGCACGCCGCGCGCGGCCGCGTCGCGCAGCGCCCGCATCAGCGTGAGGCCGGTGTTGTCGGCCATGAGCAGGTAGTACTGGACGTCGAGGCTGCGGACGGCGAGCGCCGCCAGCTCGACACGGGCGGCCAGGGCGTTGGGACCGTAAGGAAGCAGTCGAAAGCCCGAACGCGTGTCGCCCGGCAGCGAATGCTCGGCGATGGCCGAGAGCGGCGTCGCTGCGTAGTCGGTGATGGCGTGCGTCGGCGGCAGCGGCGGGCGTGCGGGCAAGCTGCTGCAGGCGCCCAGCACGGCGGCCAGCGCGATTGCCGTGAAGGCACGGCC
>JBDTCA010000334.1:0-4480 GCA_039923815.1 Caldimonas sp.
CGCTCAGCTACTTCCAGCGCAGCGTCCAGTTCACGTCGACGGCGTTGTCGCCACCGGCCTGCGCCTTGACCGTGAAGCGCTGCGCCAGCCGGTAGATGAGCTGCCAGCTGCCGGCGGTGGAGTTGAGTCCCTGCTCGTAGCCCACGTACCAGCGCTTCGAGATCTGCTTGCCGACGCTGACGATGGTGTCTCGCGCGCCGCCTTCGCCCGAGCGCACCGAGAGCTCGTCGAGGCCGAGCGCCTTGGTGACGCGGTCGGTCACGCCTGGCCCTTCGCCCGAGAGCAGGCCGAGCGCGGCGCGCTGCAGCAGGGCGGTCTCGTTGCCGCCGGCAGACGTGCTCGCCTTGCCGAGCACCAGCCAGCTGAGCTTGTCGACATCGGACATCTCGGGTTCGGAGAACAGGCGCACGCGCGGGTTGAGCACGGTGCCCGTGACGGCCACGCCGACGCGCACGTCGAGGTCGTGCCGCGTCGCCTCCACGTCCAGGCGCGGGTTGTCGAGCGAGCCCGAAAAGCTGATGACGGCGCGGTCGATGGCCAGCTTCTGGCCGTAGGCCTGGTAGGTGCCGTCGACGGCGCGGATGGAACCGTCGACAGCGATGCGCCCGGCCGGCGACGTGATGTGCAGCTCGCCGCGCAGGCTCGCATCGAGGCCGCGGCCGCGGACGCGCAGCTGCTCGCCGACGTCGATGCGCAGGTCGAGATCGACCTTGCGCCCGACCGGTGGCTCGGCTGGCGTCGCCGCGAGCGCCTTCGTCTCGGCGGCGGGCGAAGGCGCGCCGCGTGGCCGGCGGATCACCTCGACGTCGTCGCCGAGCGTGGGCGCCTCGGAGCGGGTGAAGTCGATCAGCCCCTCGTCGACCTTGAACTTGCCGCTCAACCCGATCGCCTTGGCGTCGAGCCGCAGCGCGGCGCTGCCGCTGGCGACGATGCGGCGATCGACCCGGCCGAGCAGCTGGAACTTGTCGGCGACCAGCTTCAGCTCGGCGGTGGGCGCCGCGCCGAGCGCGGCGTCGCCCGTGATCGAGATCAGGCCCTTGCCACCCTTGGCCGTGAACTTCTCGATGTGCGCGGTCTCGCCGGCGAGGGTGACTGCGAGTTCACCGTCGCTGACATACACGCCTTGCAGGAAGTTGCGAGCCGAAAGCCCCGAACCTTCGAGGCGGCCGGTGTAGGTGGGCGCGCCGAGCCTGCCACCGATCGTGGCGCTGGCGCGCAGCGCGCCGCCCAGGCGCCAGCCGGCCGGGATCCAGGTGCTCAGGGTGGCGACGTTGGCGATGCGCACGTCGAGCGTGCCGGCGATCGGTGTCGCGGCGTCGGGCCACGCCGCGGCGCTGGCGGTGCGCGCCGTCACGTCGGCGGCGGCGGTGCCGAAGCTGCTGCCGGCCAGGCGAGCGGTGGCGCGCCACACACCGTTGTCGCCGGTCACCGCGGCGCGCAGCATGGTCAGGCCGAGCGACTGGGTGCCGTAATCCTGCGACACCGCGAGATCGCCACGGGCGCGCTCGACGACGATGTCGGCACGGATCGGGCCGGTGCTGTGCACGTCGATGCGGGCGCCGACGGCGAGGTCGCCGGTCCAGCCGAGGTCGGGCTGGAACTGCTGCAGGATCGGCGCGATGGCGACCGGGTCGATCGTGGCCTGGACGTCGAGGCGAGTCGGTGACGACGGGCCGGCCGCGCCCTGGTAGTCGATGCGGCTCCAGCGCAGCGTGGCGCCGAGCGCCTCTGCACTGCCCGGATCGACATGCACTCGCAAAGGCCCGCCGCCCCAGAACACGCTGCCGCGCACGTCGCGCGCCTGCAGCCAGGTGCGGCGCGGTGCATCGACGCTGCGCGCCGCCAGCTCACCGATGCGGCCACGCCAGCCGGCCAGCCGCTCGCCTCTGGCATCGACGAGTCCGCCTTCGGCCGAGACCACGATCTCGCTGCGGCCCGGCGGCGTTTCGACGGCGGCGACGCGTGCGGGTGCGGGCCGGCCGGCGGCAACGGCGGAGGCCGCCTCGGCGGGCGTCGTGACCGCCATCGTGGTGCCTGTCGCCGCCGCCCTGGCGACCAGCGCATCGACCCAGGCCGGCGGCAGGGCCTGCGACTCGATGCGCAGCGTGGCACGGTGCGCGCGGGCCGTGCCGTCGAGCCTGGCGCGCACCTGCTGGATGGTGCGGCCGGCGGTGGTCACGTTGTCGATGGCGAGCGTCGCCTCGATCTTCGCGTTGTCGGCGCTGGCGAGGTGCCAGCGGCCCTCGGCGCGGCCGACCGCGATGTCGCCGTAGTGCAGGGCGGTGGCATGCAGCTCGCCGTCGCTCGTCACGTCAGGCCAGCGGCCGTCGATGCGCGCCTTCGCGTTCAGCGTGCCGCTCAACACAGGCCTCGCGGCGGGCCTGCCGGCAGGCGACCCGGCCGTTGCCAGCAGCGGTGCCAGGCGCGCGAGTTGCGGCGCATCGATCGTGAGCTGCCACTGGTCGCGTGTGCCGGCATTGCCCCGAGCGCCTTTGCCACCCTTGGCGCTCGCACCGACGCGACCCTCGGCGCTCAGCCGGTTGCCGGCGGCAACGATGTCGATCTTCGGCCGGGCCTGGCCGTCGTCGTTGACGAACGCGGCCTGGCCTTCGATCGGCACGCCGGCGACGACGCTGCGCTCGATCGCGAGGGCGGCCTGGCCGCGGGTGGCGTTGAGGGCGTCGAAGACCGTGCCAGTGCTGGCGGCGGGCAGCACGAGATCGAACGTGCCCTTGGCGTTGAGCGCGTTGGGGCCGCGGCCGAGTCCGGTGCCGGCGGCGCCGGGCCACCATGGCGCCGGGTCGAAGCCGGCCACCGCCAGCTTGCCGGTGGCGCGCCAGGGGGCGCTGGCATTTGCGCGCGCCAGCTTGCCCGACAACGTGGCCGAGGCGTCGCCGAGCGTGGCCTCGACGCTGCGCAGGTCGATCGCCGAGGCACTGGCGTGCGCCTCTAGGTGGACGCGGGCGTTGCGCGGCGCGGCGCGTGGCAAGGCGGGATCGAGCAGCTGGCCCGCGACCTTGGCGACGACGTCGACCGCGGCCGTGTCGGCGCCGCCGGCCAGGCCGCTGCCGACGATCTGCATCGTGCCGTCGAGCGTGGTCAGCGGCGCCCGCGCGTCGAGCGCCGCTGGCCTGACCTTGTCGAGCGCGACATCGAGCGTGGCGCGCGCCGGCGTCCAGCGGCCGCTGCCAGTGAGGCGACCGCCGGGCACGGCGTCGGAGCCGAGGTCGACGGTGAGCGTCTGCACGTCGAGCACGTCCGGCTCGGCGGGCTGGCCGCGCAGCTCGGCACGAATGCGGCGCACCGGCAGCAGGCCTTCGCCGAGGCGACCGGCGCGGGCGTTGACGAGATCGACCGAGACCTCGGCCGGCTGATCGAGGCCGCGGGTCACGACGACGGCGCTGCCGCTCAGTGAAGTCGCCGGCGCGGCACTGACGAGGGCCGAGAGATCGAGTGCCTGCGTCGATGCGTGCAGGCTGCCGAGCGGCCAGGCCGCGAACGGCTGGACGACGGCGTCGGCGTCGAGCGATTGCGCGCCATGCGTGGCGCTGGCGTCGACACGTGCCGTCGCGGCGACGCTCAGTGCCGCCAGCGGCCCGTTCGCGGCCACCCCAGCGCGAAAGGCCGGCACCGTCGCCGCCGAGACGATGCCCAGGCGCGCCTCGACGGCAAACGGCGCGTCGGCACCGATCTGCGCCGAGCCGCTGGCCTGCACCTTGTCGTAGCTCGCCGCGAGCGCGTCGAAGCGGTGCAGCGCGCCGCCATCGGCGCCGAGGTGGAGGGCGAGGTGCACGCCTTCGACCGGCACGGCGTCGGCGCCGCCGTAGCGAAACGCGCCGATGCTCGCGTCGCGCACGATCACCTCGAGCGGCAGCCGCAACGACGAAGGCGCGGAGAGCGGTGCCTTGGTCGTGGGCGTGGTCGACGGGCTCGGCACGAAGTCGACGCGATCGACCTGCAGCCGGTCGATGGTGACGAGCAGCCAGCGGCCGGCGTCGCCGCGGTGCAGTCGCAGGCCCTGCCAGCTGGGTTTCGCGAGCGTGACGGTGCCCGTGCCCGGGATGACGGCGTCGAGCTGCTCGGCGGAGAAGTCGCCGATCAACGCGCCTTTGGCGCCGGCGACCGTGACGCCGGGCGCGAGCGAGAGCGCCCACCCCGTGCCGGCGGTCGTCGTCAGTGCCCAGAAGATCATGCCGACGCCCAGTGCCACAAGGAGCACCAGTGCCGCCACCACGCCGACGAGCCAGCGCCACGGGTGCGACACGGCGCGCCGCGGCGGGGCGGGCCTTGCCGGCGGCAGCGGCGCCGCGTCGCGTGGGGTGTCTTCGCTCATCGATCGACTGATCTAGAACACCACGCCCACGCTCAGGTGCAGGCGGATCTGCTTCACCGCCTGACCGTAGGCGACGTCGAGCCGCAGCAGGCCGACCGGGCTCCTGAAGTGCACGCCCACGCCGTAGCCGAACACCGGCTTGATCTC
>JBDTCA010000335.1:0-2689 GCA_039923815.1 Caldimonas sp.
CGAGTGTGGCCACGACGGGGAGTCGGCCGACCAGTTCCGGGATGAGCCCGAACTTGATCAGGTCTTCCGGCTCGACCTCGCGAAAGATCTCCGAGACGCGTTTTTCCGACTTCGTGTGCACAGTGGCACCGAAGCCGATGCCGGACCGCTCGGAACGGTTCTGGATCACCTTCTCGAGACCGTCGAACGCACCGCCGCAAATGAACAGGATGTTCGTCGTGTCGATCTGCAGGAAATCCTGGTTCGGATGCTTCCGGCCGCCTTGCGGGGGCACGCTTGCCATCGTCCCTTCGACGAGCTTGAGCAGGGCCTGCTGCACGCCCTCGCCAGAGACGTCGCGGGTGATCGAGGGGTTGTCGGCCTTGCGGCTGATCTTGTCGATCTCGTCGATGTAGACGATCCCACGCTGCGCTTTCTCGACGTCGTAGCCGCAGTTCTGCAGCAGCTTCTGGATGATGTTCTCGACGTCCTCGCCGACATAACCGGCTTCGGTCAACGTCGTCGCGTCAGCAATCACGAATGGCACGTTCAGAAGGCGGGCCAGCGTCTGCGCAAGCAGCGTCTTGCCCGAGCCCGTGGGCCCGATCAGGAGGATGTTGCTCTTCGAGAGCTCGATCTCGTCCTTGGTGCGGCTCATGTGCTTGAGCCGCTTGTAGTGGTTGTAGACCGCGACGGCCAACACCCGCTTGGCGACGTCCTGCCCGATCACGTATTGGTCGAGGCTGGCCTTGATCTCGCTCGGTATCGGCAGGTCGGACTTGGCGGCCTTGGAATCTGCAGCATCAACCGGGACCTCGTCACGGATGATGTCGTTGCACAGCTCGATGCACTCGTCGCAGATGAACACCGACGGGCCGGCGATCAGCTTCTTCACCTCATGCTGGCTCTTGCCGCAGAAGGAGCAGTAAAGAACCTTTTCGCTGGAAGAACCTTTTTTCTCGGCCATGAAAGTCGCTAGAAGCTGACGCCAGACGGTCGCTTCAAACTGATCATAGTGGAAAAGAAACGGCGCCCATGGCAGGGAAATGGGTCCGTATTGACCGGTTTCTGCGGACCCGGTTCCTTCATGCGAGCCGGGTCGAAAGCGAGGGATTCAGCGAGCAACCGCCGGGGCGGCGCGCTGCACCACGACCTGGTCGATCAGACCGTACGCTTTCGACTCTTCCGGGTCCATGAAGAAATCACGCTCCATGTCAGCGCGGATCTTCTCGATCGGCTGACCCGTGCGCTCAGCGTAGATCTTGTTCAGCTGCTCGCGTGTCTTCAGGATTTCGCGAGCATGGATCTCGATGTCGGTCGCCTGGCCTTGCGCGCCGCCAGAAGGTTGGTGAATCATCACGCGTGAATTCGGCAGAGCCAGACGCTTGCCCTTGGCCCCGGCCATCAGCAGGAACGAGCCCATGCTCGCCGCCATGCCCATGCACATCGTGGACACATCGGGCTTGATGAACTGCATGGTGTCGTATACCGACAGCCCGGCGCTCACCGATCCGCCCGGCGAGTTGATATAGAGATAGATGTCCTTGTCGGGGTTTTCGCTCTCCAGAAACAGCATCTGCGCAACGACGAGATTCGCCGTCTGGTCGTTCACGACGCCAATCAGGAAGATGATCCGCTCCCGCAGCAGGCGGCTGTAGATGTCGTACGCACGCTCGCCGCGACCTGACGTCTCGATGACGATGGGGACCATGCCCAGACCTTGCGTTTCCAGCGCGCTCATTGCCGTTCCCCGTTCGCTTCGATGAAGACCCATCTCGGGTCAATTATGTGTGTCGCAAGTCGGCCCACGGGCTCCTCGCCTGCCCATTCGGACAGCCGCTCGGTCAGGCGCCGTCAAGCCGCATCAGGTCGCCATGAGCTCGTCGAAAGGCACCGATTTGTCAGTCACCTTGGCGTGCTCGAGGACGTGGTTAGCGACGTTGTTCTCGACGACGATGCCTTCAACCTCGGCCATCCGCGAGCGATCGCTCAGATACCAGCGCATGACCTCCGCCGGCTTCTCGTAGCTCTGCGACATCTCCTCGATGTGAGACTGAAGCTGCTCCGGCTTGGCCTGCAACGATTGGCTGCGCACCAGCTCGCCGACGACCAGGCCAAGACGGACGCGCTTTTCAGCCTGCCCCGTGAACATCTCTGGTGGGATCGGCGCCGTTTCAGCGTCCTTGACGCCGCGCTTTTTCAGGTCGGCGCGCATCTGTTCGACCATGCGCTCGACCTCATTGCCCACCAGCGCCTTCGGCACCTCGAGTTCCGACGAGCTGATCAGTGCTTCCATCACGCTCGCCTTGTTGCGTGCCTGGACGCGGAACTTGACCTCGCGCTCGAGGTTCTTGCGAACATCGCCACGCAGGGCCTCGACCGTGCCGCCGCTGATGCCGAGCGCCTTCGCGAGCGCCTCGTCGACCTCGGGCAGATGCTGGGACTCGATCTTCTTCAGCGTCACCATGAAGTCGGCTTCCTTGCCAGCCACGTCTTTGCTCTGGTAGTCGGCCGGAAACTGCAGCGGGAAGGTTTTCGAATCACCCGATTTCATGCCGCGTACTGCAACGTCGAACTGCTCGAGCATCTGGCCTTCGCCGATCACGAACTGGAACGCATCGGCCTTGCCACCCTCAAACGGAACTCCGTCGACGGCCCCCGCGAAATCGATGGTGACGCGGTCGCCGACGGCCGCCGGCTCGACGGCCGG
>JBDTCA010000336.1:0-2807 GCA_039923815.1 Caldimonas sp.
TTCCGGCAGGAGCGCATCGAGCCGCGCGCCGACTGCGTCGTCGCCGTTCTCGTCGATTGCTCGGGTTCGATGAAGGAGCACGCCGAGGCGGTCGCGGTGATCGCCGACACCCTGATCCGCGGCCTCGAAGAAGCCGGCGCGGCGGCCGAACTGCTCGGCTTCACGACGGCGGCCTGGAACGGCGGCCGCGCCCGACGCGACTGGCTGCGCGCCGGCCGGCCGGCCTCGCCGGGCCGCCTCAACGAGCGCCAGCACATCGTCTTCAAGGCCGCCGACACGCCGTGGCGCCGCGGCCGCGCCGGCATCGCCGCCCTGCTGCGCGGCGAGCTGTTCCGGGAAGGCATCGACGGCGAGGCCGTCGACTGGGCATGCGCCCGACTGGCCGGTCGCGACGAAGCCAGGAAGCTGCTGCTCGTCATCTCCGACGGCGCGCCGATGGACAGCGCCACGCGGCTGGCCAACGACGCGTCGCTGCTCGATCGGCACCTGCGGTCGGTGGTGCGCCGGCACGAGCGAACGGGCCTCGTCGAGATCTACGGCATCGGTGTCGGCCTCGACCTCAGCGCCGCCTACTCACGCAGCCATGTGCTCGATCTCGGCGGCGCCCCGGGCAACCAGGTCTTTCGCGAAATCGTCGACCTTGTCGGCGGACGAACCCGGCGGTAGCGCGCAGTGCTGGCAACGGCGTATGGCGCTGCGTCAGGCCTCTGCGGCTGGAAACGGCTTGATCGTGCGGCCCTCGCCGGGCCCGATGCCGTCGAGGTGCCTGACCATCGCCGCGTAGCGCGGATCCTCGGGCGGGATGACGAGAAAGGCCTCGCCGATGGTGCCATCGTCGGTCTCGGTGCGAAGCCGCATCTCGAGCACGCCGGCCGGGTTCATGTAGGCGCTGCCGACGTTGTCGGCAGGCGGCTTCTCGGGTGGACGAAGCGGGGGGGCGGTGGGGTCGGCCATGAGGGTGCTCCGGTGACGGGTGCGCTAGGCGCTGAAAGGATCGGTGGCCCAGAAGGCCTCGAGCTTCGGCCACTTGGCGCCGCTGCCCAGGTGCATCGCGAAACTCTCGGCGAAGGTCTCTGAAGTGGCGCCCGCGTCGTTGGCGCCGCCCTCGGCGACCGTGAGGAAGTAGTCGTCGCGGTGGCCGTACATCCCGTGCGGCTTGCCGGTGGCGATGTCTTCGTCGCGCGCCTTCAGGAACTTGGCGGTCTTGCTCTTCAGCGGGCCGTCGGCGGCGTCGAAGGCGTGGCCGCCCTCGTGGCCGATGAGGTTGGGCGTGCCGTGCGGGATCGGGCCTTCGCCCGGCCCCGGCACATGGCGCTTGCCGCCCTTGTCCATGGTGCCGACGACGACCTTCTTGACGTTGCCGCTGTACACGCCCGGCACGCTGTCCCAGGTCGAGCCGGGCGGCCAGCCCCGCGGCAGCACGCCGGCCAGCTCGGGCATCACTTCGGTCACCGGCCCGCGGCAGCACTCGGTCTGGATGCCGGCCTTGTTGAGGTCTTCCAGGACTTTCTTGGGAAACTTCTTCATGCCGTCGGCGACGGCCTTGGCGTCGTCTGCGGTCGAGGTGCCACCGGCGCGCAGGTTCTTGCCGATCTCCTGCGCCACCGCTTCGGGCGTGCCGCTGGCGAGCAGCGACTTCTTGACGCGCGACGACATCAGCGCGTCGGTCTCGTCGAGGCCGGCCTTGACGAAGCCGGCGGCGTCCCTGGCCATCTTCACGGCCTCGGCCTCGGTGCACTTCTCCTCGACCAGCATCTTGACCGCGTAGCGTGCCATGTTGGCCGCGCCGCCGGCATCGGCGCCGGCGTCCTTGAACTGCTTGGTCAGGGCCGGCAGCCTGACGGCCACCTTGGCCAGCTCGTCGGCCATCTTCTTGACGCGCGCGGCCAGCTCAGGGATCGGCTTGACGGCGCCGGTGGCCTTCTGCCAGCCCTTGAGATCGACCTTGCTGGCGACGCCGTCCGCCGCGGCGAGACGGACCTCGAGCGACTGCAGCTCGGCCTGGATCTGAGCGACCTGGCTATGGGAGCGCAGCAGCTTGATCGCCTTCTCGGCCTTGTCGCGCTCGATCTTGTAGGCCGGGAAGTCGGCCGCGAAGGTGTTCACGGCCTTGGTGACGTTGGCCGACGCGTAGAAGATCTCGCTGGCCAGCGCCTCGCACGCCTTGAAGTCGCCCTTCTCCAGCTGCCAGCGCAGGGCAGGCAGTTTTTTCTTCAGGGCTTCGAGCTGCGGCGCCATGATCGTCTTCGCCTGTGCCGGCTGGGCCGCGATGAGCGTGCCCAGCGTGCTGACCGACGCCGTCGCCCAGACGTTGAGCTGGGTCAGCGCCGCGGGCTCGCCGAGTCGCAGTTCGGCGCACCGCGCCTGCAGCGCCTTGGCCTTGGCCAGCGCCGGCACGATCACGACCGCGGCCGCCGTGGCCGCGAGTGCCGCGATCTTGGAGCGCGCGGTGGCCAGCGCCTCGACCTCCTTCGTCAGTGCCGCCTTGAGCTTGTCGGTCACGAGGGCGGCGATGTCGACCCGGGCCGCCGCCAGCAAGCCGTCGAGGGCGAGCAGCTGTGCCGCCAGGACGGCGCCGCCGACGGCGGTGCCGATGGCGGCGACGATGCCGGTCGTCCCGCTCGCCTCGCTTGCCACCGCAGCGGCGGCACCCCCGCCGCCAACGGCAGCGTCGACAGTGCCGGTCGCGGGCGGCGGCGGCATCGCACCGGCCGGCCTCGCACCCGGCACGCGGGTCTTCAAGCCCAAGGCTCCGAGCAGATTCGTCATGGCCTCCCCTTTTGGAGGCCGAAACCTATCACGCTGAA
>JBDTCA010000337.1:0-4566 GCA_039923815.1 Caldimonas sp.
TGGCTGCATCGACGATGCAGAAGTTCTTGTCTGCGCCGGCCTTCAGATACAGCACTTCGCTCGCCAGCACGCCGGCGTTTCCGACCAGCGAGCGGCCGGGTTCGAAAAGGAGCTTGCGATGGCCGTGACCGCGCGTGTCGATGCGTTCGAGCAAGCCGGCGATGAGCTCGCCGGCGGCCGGCGGTTGCTCGGCGTCGTATGTGATGCCGAGGCCTCCACCGACATCGATGTGGGCGATGGCAATGCCTTGGGCCTCGACCGCCTGGACGAGGTCGAGCAGGCGGTCGATGGCCTCGAGATAAGGGCCGGCGTCGGTGATCTGCGAGCCGATGTGGCAGTCGATACCGACGACTTCGATATTCGAGTGATCGGCGGCGCGCCTGAAGGCCGCCGTCGCAGCGCCGTGGGCAATGCCGAACTTGTTGCCGCGCAGGCCGGTCGATATGTAGGGGTGGGTCTTGGGATCGACGTCGGGGTTGACGCGCAGGCTGACGCGCGCCATCCGCCCCGACGTGCGTGCGACGTCGGCCAGCACGTCGAGCTCGTCCAGGCTCTCGACGTTGAAGCACAACACGCCGACCTCGAGCGCGCGCGCCATCTCCGCGCGCGTCTTGCCCACGCCGGAAAAGACCACCTTGGACGCCAATCCACCGGCCATCAGCACGCGTTCCAGCTCGCCGCCAGAGACGATGTCGAAGCCGCAACCCTGACCGGCGAACCACTGCAGCAGGGCCAGGCTCGAGTTGGCCTTGATGGCGTAGCAGACGAGGTGATCGCGGCCCTCGAGCGCGACCTGGTAGGCCGAGAGGGCGCGTTGCATCGAGGCCAACGAGTAGATGTAGAGAGGCGTGCCGAAGCGGCGCGCCAGCGACGACACCGCAAGATCCTCGACGAAAAGCGCGCCATCGCGAATGGCGATTTCAGGGGCGCCGGGCAGCGGCTTCATCGCGGCGCCGTGCCCGGATGCGGATACGGAGTTTCGAGGGGCTCGGGCGGTGGCAGCGGCGCCGCCGACGTGAGGGCAGGCGCGGACGCCGCTCGCATTGCCACGGGTGACGCCGATGCGGGTTCAGGTCGTACCGCGATCAGGGCGCCTTTTTGTCCGCACCCCGCCAGCAGTGCTGCGACCACAACCGCTGCGCAGACCAGTGCTCCCCCTACACTCGATGCGCTTTTTGCCATCTGCCGATTTTAGAGACCATGACTTCCATGCCGCCCGTATTCGAGCATCTTTCTGCCGCGGAGTACGACCGTCGCACCCGCGCCGTGTTCGCCGTGGTCGAGGCGACCATCGACCGCTGGCTCGAAGAGGACATCATCGACATCGACGGCAGCCGCACGGGGGGGCTGCTCGAGCTGGCCTTTCCGAATGGCAGCAAGATCGTGCTCAACACGCAGCCACCGCTTCACGAGCTATGGCTGGCCGCGCAGTCCGGCGGTTTTCACTTCAAGGCTGCCGGCGGAGCCTGGGTCGACGGCCGCGATGGCGGCGAGTTCTTTGAACGGTTGTCGTCGTGCGCGAGCGAGCAGGGCGGCCGAGCGCTTCGCTTTGCACCTTGAACACGCTAACGACGAAATAGATCGAGGATGCCGTTGCGCTCGTCGTCGCTTGGTGGTGGCGGAGACTTGTCTTCCAGGCCGAGACTGCTGACGCCCGCGCCCCGCGCGTATTCCTCGTAGTACCACTCGCCGTTGTTGTTGACGAGGCCTTCGGGTGGCGTCAGTTCTGCAACCGGCACGTTTTTCAGCACCGTCGACATGTAGTCGATCCAGATCGGCAGCGCGAGACCGCCGCCGGTCTCCCGGTCTCCCAGCTTGCGCGGCTCGTCGTAGCCCATCCAGACGATGGCGACGACGGTTTTCTGGAAGCCTGCGAACCACGCGTCGTGCGAATCGTTGGTGGTGCCGGTCTTGCCATAGATGTCGCGCCGCTTGAGTGCGGCCTGCGCCTTGGCCGCGGTACCGGCCCGCGTGACCTCTTCGAGCATGCTCGACATGACGAAGGCATTGCGGGCGTCGATCGTGCGCATGGACTCGTCGAGCACCGGCACGCGCGCCTCGGTGATGACGTGGCCCCTGGTGTCGGTAATCCGGCTGATCAGCTCGGGATTGACGCGGTAGCCGCCATTGGCGAAGACGCTGTAGGCCGATGCCATTTGCAGCGGTGTCACGGCGCCGGCACCGAGCGCCATCGGCAGGTAAGCGGGGTGCTTGTCGGCATCGAATCCGAAGCGGGTGATCCACTGCTGCGCGTAGGCGGGGCCGATCGACTTCAGGATGCGGATCGAAATCATGTTCTTCGACTTCGCCAGGCCGCGTCGCATCGACATCGGCCCGTCGTAGGTGCCGTCGTAGTTCTTGGGCTCCCAAGGCTGGCTACCTGTGGTCGACGCGTCGAAGAACAGAGGCGCATCGTTGATCACCGTGGCCGGCGTGAACCCCTTTTCAAGCGCCGCCGAGTAGATGAAAGGCTTGAAGCTCGATCCCGGCTGCCGCCACGCTTGCGTCACGTGGTTGAACTTGCTCTTGGAATAGTCGAAGCCGCCGACCATGGCGCGGATGGCACCGCTGCGCGGATCCATGGCGACGAACGCGCCTTCGACCTCCGGCAGTTGCGTGATGAACCAGTCACCCTTGGCGCCGCGGATCAGTCGCACCACGGCGCCAGGTCGAATCTGCGTCTTCGGGTTGGCCTTGGCCACCAGCGCCGAGGCCGCAGGCTTCAGGCCTTCGCCCGTGATCACCACCGACTCTCCGCTCTGAATCACGGCCACGACCTTTTTCGCCGACGCTTCGGTGACGACGGCCGCCTTCAGCTCGTCGTTGTCGGGGAAGTCCTGCAATGCCTCGGCGATCCGGGCATCGAGTTCCTTCGCGTCACCGGGCAGGTCGACGTAGTCCTCAGGCCCGCGATAGACCTGCCGACGCTCGTAATCCATGATGCCCTTGCGCAGGGCGTGATAAGCCAGTGTCTGATCGGTCGAGTTCAGCGTCAGGTAGACGTTGAGGCCACGCGTGTAGGCCTCGGGCCCGTACTGGCTGAACAGCATCTGACGTGCGACCTCGGCCACGTACTCCGCATGCACCGCAACTTCGGTAGGCGCGCGGTACTTCAGCACCTGGTTCTGGGCGGCATCGTGCTGTTCTGCGGTGATGAAACCGTTTTCGAGCATGCGGTCGATGACGTAGCGCTGGCGCTTGATGGCGCGCTCGGGATTGACGATGGGGTTGTTCGCGGAAGGTGCCTTGGGAAGCCCCGCCAACATCGCCGCTTCGGCAATGGTGATGTCTTTCAACGGCTTTCCGAAATAGATCTCGCTGGCGGATGCGAAGCCATACGCGCGCTGCCCCAGCGCAATATGGTTCATGTAGACCTCGAGAATCTGATCCTTCGTCAGCAGGCTCTCGATCTTCAGAGAAAGCAACATCTCGTAGATCTTGCGAGTAAATGTTTTTTCGGTCGAGAGATAGAAATTGCGTGCGACCTGCATCGTGATCGTCGATGCGCCCTGCGCGCTGTGGCCTTCACCGAAGTTCGCGAGTCCGGCTCGCAATGCACCCAGGTAGTCGACACCGCTATGTCGGTAGAAACGCGCGTCTTCGACGGCGAGGACGGCGTCCTGCATCACCTTGGGGATGTCGGCGATCGGCACGAAGTTGCGCCGCTCTTCGCCAAACTCCCCCAGCAGCACACCATCGGCGGAGAACACGCGCATCGGCAGCTTCGGCCGGTAGTCGGTCAGGCTGCTGATCTCGGGCAGGTTCGGATACGAGACTGCGAGCGCGATGGCGGCGACAAGTACACAGGCCAGACCCGCAGAAGCCACCAAACCGAGCAGTGAAAGCACGATACGAAGCAGCACCCTTGCCCATCGCGGCACGGAGGAGTGACTCGCCGCCGCACCTGCGGATCGGGCTTTGCCGCCAGTGACTTCTTCAGTGCCGTTCAAGTGTGTTCCTGCATCGCATGCGCATTATAGAAAGCGAAGATTGACCTCCGTATCCCATCCGGCGGCCTCGCTCGGACGCGACAAATGCAGTGCTTCCATCATTGAAACAACAAGGTACTCACTGCCGTTGCTTTGCGTGTGAGATTTGCAACGCGCACGGTGTGTTGGCCCGTGGTTTTGCTATGGAAATCAATGGCTTTACTGCTAGGATCGAAAAAGATTATCAACAGCCAGCGGCTTCCTGCCGGCGTTGGAAAAGGGGCGTCGGTGAGCTTTCTGGACACGCTGCTGGGTCGCAAACACCCACCGATGATCGGTCTTGACATCAGTTCGTCGAGCGTCAAGCTTGTCGAACTCGGCCAGACCAACAACGGTGAGTACATCTTGGAGCGCTTCGGTTCCGAAAGCTTCGAAAAAGGATGGATCGCCGATGGTCAGATCGAGAAGTTCGACGAGGTCGCCGAGGCCGTCAAGCGACTTGTGACCAAAAGTGGCACGCGCACGCGGCACGTCGTGATGGCGATGCCGCAATCGGCGGTCATCACCAAGAAGATCATGCTGCCGGCCGGCCTGCGCGAAGAAGAGCTGGAATTGCAGGTCGAGTCCGAAGCCAACC
>JBDTCA010000338.1:0-3779 GCA_039923815.1 Caldimonas sp.
GTCCCAAGCCACTGGCGACAAAGGCGCGCACCAGGCTCGAGACGCTCACGCGATCTGATCGCGTGCGTTCGATCAACGCGCCTTTCAGGCCGCGCATGTCGACGGTGACGAACTCATGAGGAACCGAAGCCATGACACGAACGAGAGCAAAGCGAACGTTTGTGAACTTGGCGGCGCCGCCGCCTATCCTGCACTCACTCAATGCATCGATCTTCCTTCGAGTCGATCGGAAATATGCCGTAAGGAAAGCCCGAAAATCTCTCGCAGAAAGGCTCGTGCTGAGACTAGCCCGATTGCGGGCCTTGAGAATTTATTAACCGTTAATGACGCGTCACCTGACGCAAGCAACGGTCTCGACTAAGCGAGCCGGTGCAGCAAGGACGTCAGAGGGAACTAGGCACAGAGGCCAGCCGCCCTGCGCTGCTATGCCCCCGTCGCCGTCGCGAACCCGACGAGCAATAGCTCGCTGGCGGGAACGCTCAGGCGTGCGGACTCCGTGTTCCAGACGTAGACATGCCCAGGCTCAGAGGGCACATCGACCGTGATGACCTCGACCTGCTTGTCTTGGTAGCGCGCCATGAGTCTCAGGCGGCGCTTTCTGAGCCGCGCTCGCCCTTGAGCTCGCATCAGGCTGTCCTTCGGAAGCGTCGAGCTGGTTCGCGTGTCGGCGGGCTGAGGTCCGGAAGACTCATCCGCCCCATGGGCGGCATCAAAGCTCACTGCGAGCCTTTGAACGTCGGATCGAGTGATCACATCCTGGCCGCTGCACCAGGACTCGACCAGGCTTGGCGCTTTGTTATGAAGGCGCCGCAGCTGATAAAGCTCGTTCAGACCTCTGCAGATTCCCTTCCTGTAGAGGTCCATCAACCAGTCGGGCGGGTTGATCAAGGCGGTGGCGAGCGCGACGTACGTCTGCGACTTGCCAAGGAGCTGGGCGCTTTCTGCCTGCGTCTCTCCGAGCGCTCTCCGCTTCTGGACGAAGAGAGCAAGTTCCATGGGCTTCAGTGGCTCGCGCTGCTCGTTCTCGATCACCTGGGCGTAGGTATCGAAGCCCTCGTCGACGAACGCCGGAATGACCTCTCGAGCGGCGAGCTTTGACGCCCGCAGTCGACGTGACCCGAAATTGAGCACCCATCGACCTGGCTGACGAGGGTGCGCCCGCACCGACACCGGCTGCAGGACGCCTCGTGACCGGATCGTCGACGCCAGGTCATCCATGGCCTCAGGATCGAACTCCACACGCGGCTGCTCGGGATCCTCATCAATCGAGTCCAGGGGAAGCTGTCGCGGCCCAGTCGATTCGAGGCCGGCCAGGTCGGGAAGGACGATGGGTCTAGTGCGCAGCGGCATCGCTTGCTCCATTGCCGAGGACGATCTCGCAGATCTTTGCTATGGACGGCTCGATCTCCCGCCAGGCGTCCCGCGCGGCCGTCTTCTTCATTTCCCACAAGACTTCTCCGCCGGCCTGGGCTTCGGCGATGGCCGAACGCTTGGGTATACAGGCGAATCGCCCTGGCCCGTTTCCGACCTTGATCAGAAGCTGGCCGTAGGCTTCCACGACCTGAATCAGATTCGCTCGCTGAAATGGCGTCGGTTCGACAAGTGTCGGGAGAAGACCGATCAGGTTTAGCTTGGGATTCAACAGTGCCTTGATCTTGTAGACCCCGACCCGCTGGTGCGACAGGAGCTGCTGGACGCCATCGACCGCTTCTTGGTTCAGTTGCAGCGGAGACAGCACGAAGTCTGCAGAAGCCAGCGCGGAGATAACACGGATGTCGGGGTTCGGGTTGGTGTCGACGACGCAGACGTCGAAGTGGTCTGACGCATGCTCGAGGAACGACCGGAAGTTTCTGGCGAATGGGTTGTGCAGCGATGGCTGACGCTCCAGCGTCAGCAGCGCGTCGCCGGCCTGGACGACGACAAACGGCTTGTCGAGCACACGCGCTACGGTCTTCGTCAGCAGCTGATCGCTCGAGAAACCGGTGCTCGCAGCCCGCCCCGAAAGTACGAGCGGCGCGGCGAAGTTGTTCTGGTGGTCGAAATCAATCGCCAGCGCGCGCTGGCCGTGCTGGGCGAAGTAGTGCGCCAGCAGCGTGGCCACGGCGGATTTGCCGACCCCGCCTTTCTGGTTGGCGAGAACGAGTGTCTTCATGGAACTCTCCTGCGCGAAGCGCGTTCGGTGTCGTTCGACGACACGCATGCACGCAGGAGACCATCGCACGGAGCGCCGGCTCAACGCCGCGAACCGTGCTTGCGAGCCGGCAGCGCCGGCGAGCGCGACGGCGCGCGCACACGCGCCGGCCGTATGTTCGATGCGGACCGGTGCGGATTCGCCGTAAGGTTTCGGCGAATTTCTCTCGAAGAAGTCAGGATTTGAGCTTGCGCATCTCCTCGGCCAGGATCCAGAGGGCCCGGTTGATGCTCACGTTGCGGTCGATGCTCGCCACCGGACGGGTGCGGACCCGCCGGCCCTGGACCGATCGCCCGGGCTGGCCACCGCGGAGTGCGTTCTCCTGGACCCGCTGGAACGTGTTCCAGAGGCTGCGACCCGCGTCCTCGGATCGGCGAGGCTCCGTGAGCTGCTCGACCGTAATGGGAGCTGAAGCCACGGCATCCGTCGATTCGCCGAAGCGGACCGCGAGTGCCGCGGTCGCAAAGGCGCGCTCCTCGTCGAAGCTCAACTGCAGCAGCTTCATGGAATCGGTCGAGGTCTCGACCTTCTCGAAGTCGTTCAGCACCCGGAATGCCGCGTCGATCACCTCGCCCTGAGCGTTGCCGGTGTGCTTGATGCGAACGTCGTCGCAGATGTCGCCGACGACCATTCCGTTGCAGCAGACGAAGCGGAACACGCCCGCCAGCATCTGGTACGAGCTGGCACCGTCGTGGCTGTTGATCAGGATGATCTCGTTGGCCTCGCTCCTGGCTTGCAGCTGTCCCGCGTGGCGCATGCGGATCATGTGCTTGGTGTACTCGGACTTGCCGGCGATCCGGCTCTTGCCCTGGGCGACCATGAAAGGCTCGAAGCCCTCCGAGCTCAATCCGCGCAGGACCTCGATGGTCGGGATGTAGGCGTAGCGGTCGGAACGGCTGCTGTGCTTGGCAGTCGCGAAGATCGACGGTGCGACCTGCCGCATCTGCCCTTCGTCGAGCGGAGTCTCACTGCGAAAGACAGTGGTGTTGCTGGCGAAGCGGGTCGCCAGGGTGGGATGTACGTTCATTGGATTTCCTCGAATTGGATGAGAGAAGGCGGGACGCTCGCGCGCCCCGCTGGGGTCAGGTCAGAACGGGATGTCGTCGTCCACGGTCACGGCGTCCTTGCGCCCCTTGCGACTGTGGCCCGGCTTGCTCGCCTCCGGAGACATCGGGGCACCGGCTGCCGGTTCCTGCTCGCCGGCCCGGCGCGCCTCCGACTCGGCCCGGCTGTCGAGGTAGTCGATGTCTTCGCACGTGAACGCGAAGCCGAACACCGTGTTGCCGGTGGCGTCCTTGTAGTGGTTGTTGCGCAGGCGGCCGCTGACGTTGACGTGGCTGCCCTTGCCGAGGTACTGCGCGGCGTTTTCCGCCTGCTTGCCCCACAGCGTCCACTGGATCGCTGTCGGCTCGTCTTCGCGCTGCTCGCCGCGGCCCCGCTTGCTGTTGCTGATGGCGGTCAGCGTCGCCTTGCTGATGTCGCCCTCGCGACCGGGGACCGTTTCCAGCCGCACCGGGCTGGCCAGGTGCGCATTGCGTTGCTCGACTCGTACGTTTGCCATGATGTGCTCCAAGGTTGCAATCAGAAG
>JBDTCA010000339.1:0-4961 GCA_039923815.1 Caldimonas sp.
GAAACGGCGGTCGGCGATCCGCGCCACGACGCTGCACTCGCAGCGCGGCTGGCTGCGCTCAGTGCCGCGGTGCGCGTGCCGATCGTCGTCGGCGCCGCCGAGACGGAGAAGTTCGCCGCGACGACGACCGACGGACTGTCGACCGGCGAGCGCGATGCCTGGAACTCGGCCTACCTTGTCGCCGATGGCGCGGTCGTCGGCGAGCCTTACCGCAAGCGGGTGCTCATGCCTTTCGGCGAGTACCTGCCGCTGCGCGAGACGCTGACCTGGCCGGCGGCCCTGGTACCCGACGTCGTCGACGTCCGCGCCGGCGACCGCGATGCCGGATTCGAGATCGCATCGTCGACGGCGCCGGTCCGGATCGCGACGACGATCTGCTGGGAAAGCGAGTTCGCCTCGCTGACCCGCAACGCCGTCGTCGGTGGCGCCCGTGTCCTCGTGCAGCTCACCAACGACGCCTGGTTCGGCGCCACCCGTGCCGCCGCCCAGCACAACCTGGCCTCGGTGATGCGCGCTGTCGAGAACGGCGTGCCGGTGGTGCTGGCCTCGAACACGGGCCCGTCGCAGGTGATCGACAGGCACGGCCGGGTCGTCGCGCGCGTCGAAGGTTTCGGCCGCCACGGCGTCGCAGTCGCGGCGGTCGAGATCGGCGCCGCGGGCGGAACCTGGTACTCGCGTGTCGGCGATGTCTTCTCGTTCGCGTGCATTGCCGGCGCCGCCCTCGGCCTCGGCGCGGCACGCTCGCGGCGCGCCCCGGCATGCCCTTCCTTTTCCACCACGTTCGCCAAGGAGTCGATATGAACAGCCCGCCAGGAACCGTCCGCCCGCCCGCTCTTGCAAGCCTTGTCGGCGTCGCCGCGTGTGCCGCTGCGATGTCGGCGCATGCCGGCGTGACCTTCACGACCGACCGGGTCGCCCGGCAGGTCTTCTGCGACATGCCGGTGCTCAAGGGCGAGTTCCACCGGGTCAGCCAGAGCTACGTGGCCAGTGGCAGCTGCGTCGAGATCGAAGCAGCGCAGAGCAACGGCGGGGCCAGGAACCGCAGCGAGTTCGACCAGTACAACAAGTCGAAGGACATCTGGCGCGCCCACTGGACGGCCGAAGGCAGCTACGACCCCACGACGAAGGTGACGACCGAGACGGTGACGCTGCCGGCGCCGAACGTCGACGAGTTCGCACCGGCTGGCCGACCCTACGGCCGGTTCGTCTCGAAGATGGTCTGTGCCACCGATCCTTGGCTCGAGACCCGCGCCAGCTGCACCGCCATCACGGTCTCGACAACGGGCAACCTCGGCAGCATGGAGAAGAGCCTTCGCCTCGCCAGTAGGCCGTTCACGAGCACCGAGAAGGAGCCGATGCGCAACGTGCTGATCGGGCAGCACGCCAAGGCCGCCGCGCAGTTCTCCAGGCCGTTCACGGACACGGCCCAGGCCAACCGGTCGACTGCCGCGACGCTCGGCTCCGGCAGGTCGTTCTCCTCCCGCAGCGCCACCCACGACGTCGTGCCGACGAGGTCGGTGCCCGACAGCGCGCTGGCCCAGCGGCCGGCTGGCGCTGCGCAGGTCGCGACGGCGCCGGCTTCGGCGCCGATGACGTACGCGCCGCGCACGCCGAGCCTCGACTGGAGCCGGGCGGCGCCGACGGCGCTGGGGTCGCGATGAGCACGCGCAGGACGGGAAGTGCCACGGATCGCGTGGGCCCGATCGTCGTCGCGTGGCTGCTGCTGCCGCTGCTGCTCGCCATCGGCCCGGCATCGATGGCCCAGACCACGCTGCAGGCGTCGCGGGCGCCCGGATCGTCGGCACTGGCATCGCGCCCGATGTCGGCCGCGCCGCGAACGCCGCGCGCGCCGCCGGGTGCCGAGGCCGCCATGGTCGAGCTGCAATCCACCGTCGGTCAGCGCGCGATGGCGGTGCCGATGACCGTGGGAATGTCGAAGTCGATCAACGAGGGCAACAAGGCCGTGGCTGGAAACATCGGCCGCGGCAGCAGCGCGCCGGCTTGCAGGAAGTGCGAGGCCAGGGCGAAGCCGCCCTGACGCGCCGGGCTGGCGCCTCGCCGCCAAGGGCCCCGACCTCTCAGCCGAGCCGGGCGCGGTGGCGCGCGATCTGCGCCCGCACTTGCGCGGGCGCCGTGCCGCCGACGATGTCGCGCGCCGCCAGCGAGCCGCGCAGCGTCAGCACCTCGCGAGCGTCTTCGCCGATGGCAGGATGGAAGCCCTGCAGCGTGGCCAGCGGCAGCTCGCCGAGCTCGGCCCCGGAGACCGTGGCGTGCTTGACGGCGTGCGCGACCGCTTCGTGGGCGTCGCGGAACGGCACGCCCTTCTTCACCAGGTAGTCGGCGAGGTCGGTCGCGGTGGCGTAGCCGCGCCGCGCCGCCGCTTCCATCGCCTCGGCCTTCGGCATGATGCCCGGCACCATCTCGACGAAGATGCGCAGCGTGTCCTTGAGCGTGTCGACGGTGTCGAACAGCGGCTCCTTGTCTTCCTGGTTGTCCTTGTTGTAGGCCAGCGGCTGGCCCTTCATGAGCATCAGCAGGCTCATCAGGTGGCCGACGACCCGGCCGCTCTTGCCACGCGCCAGTTCGGGCACGTCCGGGTTTTTCTTCTGCGGCATGATCGACGAGCCGGTCGTGAAGCGGTCGGCCAGCGCGATGAAGCCGATGCTCTGGCTCATCCACATCACCAGCTCTTCGCTGAAGCGCGAGACGTGGATCATGGCGATGCTGGCCGCAGCCGTGAACTCGATCGCGAAGTCGCGGTCGCTGACGGCGTCGATGCTGTTCTGGCACACGCCGTTCATGCCGAGTGCGCTGGCCACCGCCTCGCGATCGAGCGGGAAACTGGTGCCGGCGAGCGCCGCCGCACCGAGCGGCAGGCGGTTGGTGCGGGCGTGCACCTCGCGCATCCGTTCGGCGTCGCGCGCGAACATCTCCACATAAGCCAGCAGGTGGTGCGCGAACGACACCGGCTGCGCCACCTGCAGATGCGTGAAGCCGGGCAGGATGGTTTCGGTGTGCGGCTCGGCGAGCGTGACGAGCGCGCGCTGCAGCTCATGCAGCAGACCGACGACGCCTTCGATCTCGTCGCGCAGCCAGAGCCGCACGTCGGTGGCGACCTGGTCGTTGCGCGAGCGGCCGGTGTGCAGCCGCTTGCCGGCGTCGCCCTCGAGCTGGACCAGGCGGGCCTCGATGTTGAGGTGCACGTCCTCGAGCTCGGTGCGCCACTCGAAGGTGCCGGCCTCGATCTCGGCGCCGATGGTGGCCAGGCCGCGGCGGATGGCGGCGAGATCGGTCGGCGTGATGATGTTCAGCTCGCCGAGCATCGCGGCATGGGCGAGGCTGCCGGCGATGTCGGCACGCCAGAGACGGCGGTCGAAGGCGACGCTCGCGGTGTAGCGCTGCACCAGTGCGCTGGTCGGCTCCGTGAAAAGCGCCGACCACGCTTCGGTTTTCTTGTCGAACTGGCTGGATGACATGGGCGTTGAGGCAGCGGACCGGTCAAGCGCGTGCAACCCACAAATGTGTGTCGCTGTCCGCGCAACGGCGCACCACGGCCGGGCATCGCTTGGGGACAATGCGCGCCATGGGCTACGCCACGATGCGCGCGATTCTATCGACGCCGGTTCTCCGGCGAGCGCGCTAGATGGCCGAGCACGCACCTGCCAGGACGGCGGTCGCGGCGGCGGCACGCTCGACCGGATTCGGGGCCACCGTCTTCGACCTCGTCGGCGATGCGCCGCTGCCGATGCGGCGCGGCCCCGATTCGGCTTTCGACGTCTGCCACGTCGGCGTCGTGCTGCGGGCGCTGCTGTTCGTGCACGGCGTCGTCGTCATCGGCATGGTCTTCGTGGCCACCAGTTTCTCGATCTGGTTCTCTCTGATCGGGGTCGGTGCCAGCGTCGCGTTGCCCGGCGTGCTGGCCTGGCTGCTGGTGGTCTGCGCTCTCAAGCGGCCGCTCGACGCGGCGCCGATCTGGGCGCAGTGGGTCGCCGTGATCGGTCTCGGTGCGGCGGCCGGCTACGCCTCGGCACTCCTGCTGGCCGCGCTGCTCACCGACGCCGCCACCGCCGGCCTGGGCGCGTTGCTCGGACCCGGCCCGGCCGTCGCCGGTGCGGCCATGGCGGCGGTCGTCTTCCAGTGGCTCAGCCTGCGTGCCATGGCGACGCTGCCGGCCGAGACGACAGCGCGGCTGGCCGAGCTGCAGTCGCGCATCCGCCCGCACTTCCTGTTCAACACCCTCAACACCGCGCTGACGCTCGTGCGCCTCGATCCGGCCCGCGCCGAGGCCGTGCTCGAGGATCTCTCCGAGCTCTTTCGCGTTGCCATCACCGAGAGCGACGAGTCGGTCACGCTCGGCGCCGAGGTCGATCTCGCGCAGCGCTATCTCGACATCGAGCAGATCCGCTTCGGCAGCCGGCTGCATGTCACGTGGGAGATCGACCCGCAGGCGGCCAGCGCCCGCGTGCCGCCGCTGCTGCTGCAGCCGCTGGTCGAGAACGCGGTGCGTCACGGTGTCGAGCCGTCGCAGGAAGGCGGCGTGATCCGCATCCGCACCAAGGTCAAGCTCGGCCGTGCCGTGCTGTCGATCGCCAACAGCGTGCCGAAGGAGCCTTCGCGGCCCGGCCACGGCATGGCGCTGAAGAATGTTCGCGAACGTCTGCGCCTCATGCACGACGTCGCTGCCCAGTTCGAAGCCAGACAGGACAAGGACGTCTTTCGCGTCCAGATCGTGGTGCCCCTATGAGCGTGACTTCCACTTCCCTCGGACAGAACTTCCACGTCGGCGCCGCGCCGCCGCTGCGCGTGCTCGTCGTCGACGACGAGGAGCTGGCGCGGATGCGCCTGAAGAGCCTCGTCGGCGAATGCCTGGAGCCAGCGGTCACGGTGGTCGGCGCGGCCGCCAACGCCGCCCAGGCGCTGGTCTGGTTGACGCAGCACGAATGCGATCTGCTGCTGCTCGA
>JBDTCA010000340.1:0-3195 GCA_039923815.1 Caldimonas sp.
GCAAGCAGTTCGGCAAGCCGCTCGCCGCCAACCAGCTCATCCAGAAGAAGCTCGCCGACATGCAGACCGAGATCACGCTCGGCCTGCAAGGCTGCCTGCGGCTTGGCCGCATGAAGGACGAAGGCACGGCCGCGGTCGAGATCACGTCGATCATGAAGCGCAACTCGTGCGGCAAGTCGCTCGACATCGCCCGCATGGCACGCGACATGATGGGCGGCAACGGCATCAGCGACGAGTTCGGCGTGGCTCGCCACCTCGTCAACCTCGAAGTCGTCAACACCTACGAAGGCACGCACGACGTGCATGCGCTGATCCTCGGTCGGGCGATCACCGGCATCTCGGCGTTCTGAGGCCATGGCACGGTCGGCCCACGTCGACACCTTCGCGGCGGATCACCTGCCGCCGCCCGAGCAGCAGCCCGCCTACTGGTTCGACCTGCCCGAGCTGCGCTTTCCCGAGCGACTGAACTGCGCCACCGAGCTGCTCGGTCGCCACGTCGCCGAAGGCCGCGGCAGCCGGCCGTGCGTGAAGGCGCCGAACGGCCCGGCCTGGAGCTACGCCGAACTGCAGGCGCAGGCCGACCGCATCGCCCACGTGCTGGTGAGCGACCTCGGCCTCGTGCCCGGCAACCGCGTGCTGCTGCGCGCTGCCAACAAGCCGATGCTGGTGGCCTGCTGGTTCGCGGTGATGCAGGCCGGCGGCATCGCCGTGGCGACCATGCCGCTGCTGCGCGCCAAGGAGCTGGCGCAGATCATCGACAAGGCACGGGTCGAGTTCGCGCTGTGCGATGTCGCCCTGCGCAGCGAGCTCGACGCCGCCGCCGCCGTGCAGCCGCTGCTCTCGAAGATCGTCTGCTTCGGCAGCGACGACGCGCAGGGCCTCGAAGCCCGCATGACCCGCCACAGTGCGCCGTTCCCCACCGTGGACACCGCCGCCGACGACACCTGCCTGCTCGCCTTCACCTCCGGCACCACCGGCCAGCCGAAGGCGACCATGCACTTCCACCGCGACGTGATGGCGAGTTGCGTGTGCTTTCCGTCGCACGTGCTGCGCGCCACGGAGAGCGACGTGTTCATCGGCAGCCCGCCGCTCGCCTTCACCTTCGGCCTCGGCGGCCTGGTGCTGTTTCCGATGCACCTCGGCGCCAGCATCGTGCTGCTCGAGAAGGCCGGCCCGCCCGACCTGCTCGACGCCATCGTGGCCCACCGCGCCACCGTGTGCTTCACGGCGCCCACGTCGTACCGCGCGATGGCCGCAGGCGCGCGCGAACGCTGCATCGGTGTGCGCGACGGCGGCCCCCTGCGCAAGTGCGTGGCCGCCGGCGAGGCGCTGCCCGCCGCCACGCGCACCCTGTGGCGCGAGGCCACCGGCGTCGAGATCATCGACGGCATCGGCGCCACCGAGATGTTCCACATCTTCATCTCCGCCGACGAGGCGCACGCCCGGCCCGGCGCCACCGGCGTGGCGGTGCCGGGCTACCGCGCCCGTGTCGTCGATGGCGACGGCAACGACGTGCCCGCCGGCACCATCGGCCTTCTCGCCGTGCAAGGCCCGACCGGCTGCCGCTACCTGAGCGACTCGCGCCAGGCCGACTACGTCAGGGGTGGCTGGAACTACACCGGCGACGCCTATCTGCAAGACGCCGACGGCTACTTCCACTACCAGAGCCGCACCGACGACATGATCATCTCGGCCGGCTACAACATCGCCGCCGTGGAGGTCGAAGACGCCTTGCTCTCGCACGCCGCGGTGGCTGAATGCGCGGTCATCGGCGTGGCCGACGAGGAGCGCGGCCAGATCGTCAAGGCCTGCGTCGTGCTGCGCGCCGGCCACCACGGCGACGCGGCGATGGTGAAGACGCTGCAGGACTTCGTGAAGGCGACCGTGGCGCCCTACAAGTACCCGCGGGCCGTGGAATTCCGGGAGGCGCTGCCGCGCACGGAGACCGGCAAGCTGCAGAGGTTCCGGCTTCGGGACAAGGGGGCGCCGTCTTGAGGAGAAGCGACGGATTCTCGGCATTTCGGCCTGCCGCCCTCACGCGCTCGGCGTGACCGTCTGCACAATCAAATGCGTCAGCGAGGCGCCGCTGCGCGACCCGCCCGGCGATCACAAGCAAACGGTGACGCTCGATGGAAACGCTCACGGCTGATGGCCGGTGAACGATTCGCTGGCGCGCCGCCGAACCTCAAACGCAACGGATCCCGATCGAACCATGATGACCTCACGCACCTCATGCACCTCGCGCCACACGTATGTATGCCGCCAGCTCGCCGCGGCGCTGGTCGCCAGCGCCCTCGGCGCTTCGGCGTATGCCGAAACCGCGACGGGCGTGGCGCTCGACAAGGACTTCAACGCGTCCGAGAAGGCCGCGGTCATGGTCACCACCAGCGCGGGTGCAGCCCCGGTCCTCAAAGGCCTGCAGCGAGCCGCGATCACTTCCTTTCAGGTGGAGTTCGTCACCAAGGGCGCGGCCGGTGCGTCGTCGTACGAGATCGGGCGCTCGGGTTCGGCGAGCACGAACCTCCAGATCACGATGGTCGGTCTCGACAAGGCGGATTTCCAGGCCATCACCGACAAGCTCTACGACGGCTTCGTGAGCGATCTGCAGCAGATGCAGATCGAGGTGGTCCCGGTCGAGCGGGTCCTTGCCGCGCCGGCCTACCAGCGCCTCGCCGCGACCGGCAGCGCCTCGCCCGTCGATACCCGGACGCGGGACACCTGGTCAACCGTGTACGCACCGCAGGGCCTGGCGGTGTACGGAACGGGTTCGACCAGCACGGCGATCCCGGTATTCGGCGCCTTCGCCCAATTCGCCAACATCGGAACGGCCCTCACCGGGACCTTCGATCTGCAGAAGGAACTGGACGCCGCGTTGCTGGAAGTGCGCATGGTCGTGCACTTCGTCGACATGCAGAGCAGCGGCATCAACAAGATGTTCGGCAACAACGCGGTGGCCAGCGTCAACTGGAAATTCGGTCCGTCGGTTGCCGCGACAAGCACGAAGATGACCGTTCATCGCCCGACGGGCACGGCCTCGATGACCTTGCGTGCGCCATTGCTGGTCGACGGCGCGGCGTTCAAGGAGGTCCGGGACACGACGTCGATCGCGGCGAACGTCGGGCTGGCGTTCCTGTCGGCGGCCATCGGCAAGGGCGGCAGCGCAACCGCCGTCGAGAAAGAAGCGGTCGCCGACCC
>JBDTCA010000341.1:0-3140 GCA_039923815.1 Caldimonas sp.
CGGTTGCGCTGGACCTGTTTGGCGACGTCGCGGAGGGCATCCGCGGCACCCTTGCGATCGAACTTGTTGATGGCCACGAACTCGGCGAAGTCGAGCATGTCGATCTTCTCGAGCTGGCTGGCCGCACCGAATTCCGGCGTCATCACGTAGACCGGCACATCGACCAGCGGCACGATGGCGGCGTCGCCCTGGCCAATGCCCGAAGTCTCGACGATGGCGAGATCGAAGCCGGCCGTCTTGACGGCGGCGAGCACGTCGGGCAGGGCGCGGCTCAGCTCGGTGCCGAAGTCGCGCGTGGCGAGCGAGCGCATGAAGACGCGCGGCTCGCCGCTCCACGGCCCGATCGCATTCATGCGGATGCGGTCGCCGAGCAGCGCGCCGCCGCTCTTGCGCCGGCTCGGGTCGATCGAGATCACGGCGATGTCGAGCCGGTCGCCCTGATCGAGGCGGATACGCCGGATCAGTTCGTCGGTGAGGCTCGACTTGCCGGCGCCGCCGGTGCCGGTGATGCCGATGGCGGGTGTCTTCGAGGCCTTCGCCGCGGCGTGCAGCTCGGCAACCAGGGCCGGCGCGGCACTGCCGTTCTCAAGCACCGTGACGACGCGTGCGAGCGCCTGCCAGCGGGCCTGCCGCGAAGGCGCGCGCAGGTCGGCGAGGGTGGGCACGACACGACTGCCCGCGTCGACACCGGCTTCGCCTGCGACATCGAAGTCGCAGCGCATCATCATCTCGCCGATCATTCCCGCCAGCCCCATGCGCTGGCCGTCTTCGGGACTGAAGATGCGCGTCACGCCATAGGCCTGCAGTTCGGCGATCTCGTCGGCAACGATCACGCCGCCACCGCCACCAAACACCTTGATGTGGGCGCCGCCGCGCTCTTTCAGCAGGTCGATCATGTACTTGAAGTACTCGACGTGGCCGCCCTGGTAGGAGCTCACCGCGATGCCCTGCACGTCTTCCTGGAGGGCTGCCGTCACGACCTCGTCGACCGACCGGTTGTGGCCGAGGTGGATCACCTCCGCACCCATGCCCTGCAGGATGCGCCGCATGATGTTGATGGCGGCGTCGTGGCCATCGAACAGCGCCGCAGCCGTGACGAAGCGCACCTTGTGACGAGGCCGGTAGTCGGCCAGCGCCTTGTACTCGGCGGAGAGTTCGGTCATGGCGGCACTCAGATGACCTTGATGTTCGAGAGCGCCGGATCGCCGGTCGGAAAGCGCAGCTTCATTCCCTCAAGCGCTTCCTTGACGGCCTGCGCGACCATCAGGTTGCGGTGGGTCTTGGAGTCGGCCGGCACGACGATCCACGGCGCCCAGCGGGTTCCGGTAGCGGTGATGGCGGCGGCGTAGGCGGCCTGGTAGTCGACCCAGAGCTTTCGCTGCTCGAGATCGCCGGCCTGGAATTTCCAGTGCTTCTCGGGGTCGTCGATCCGGTCCTGCAGGCGAGCGCGCTGCTCCTCGTTCGAGATGTGCAGCATGAACTTCAGCACCGTCGTGCCGGTCTCGACCAGCATCCGCTCGAAGTCGTTGATCTGGGCGTAGCGCTGCACCGTTTCCTCGGCCGAGATCCACTTCTGCACCACCGGAACCAGCACATCCTCGTAGTGGCTGCGGTTGAAGAGGGCGATTTCGCCAGCGGCCGGCACCTTCTGATGGATGCGCCAGAGAAAGTCATGGGCCTTCTCGTCTTCGGACGGCGCTTTCCAGGCGGTGGTGTGGACGCCGAGCGCGCTCATCTGTCCGAACACGCCACGGATCGTGCCGTCCTTGCCGCTCGTGTCGGTGCCCTGCAGGACGACGAGCAGCTTGAATCGCTTGTCGCCGTAGAAAAGGTTCTGGAGGCGGTCGAGTTCGTGGGCGAAAGCGACGGTCGCTGCCTTGTCGGCGGCCTTGCTGCCGCGTGAGAACGGCTTGGCCGCCGGGTTGACCGCGTCGAGATCGAATGCCTCGCCGGCAGTGGCGGGCGAGCCTCGTTCGAGGCTTGGCGACGCCGCACCGGCGAACTGGAAATCGACGATGCGGCAGCTGTTCTTTTTCGCCAAGGCAGTCTCCGGTGCAGCTCGGCGAGGCCGCCGACGACGTGTTTTTGTCGATCGGCAGTGTAGCGCCGGGGTCCCCGCAGGCCCCGGTACGACGGCGCGCCAGCAGCGGCATCCGTCTCTCGCCCGACCCGTGCCGCAGCCGTCACCACAGTCGTTTTCGCGGGCTGCGCGCGAGCCCTCCAAAAGCTGCATGATCCCGAACCGACGAGGAGCCGCCATGATCCGTGCCGCCAGCCGACTTTCGTTCTTGTTCGCCGCCGCGATGTTCGCGACGGCGACCCTGATTGCCCCGCCGGCGCATGCCGACCCGGTGTCGCCTCGCGACACGAAGGCTGTGCGCGTCGTCGTCGAAGCCCAGCTCGATGCCTTCGCCGCCGACGACGCCAAGCGCGCCTTCTCGTACGCAGCGCCGGCGCTGCGCGAGATGTTCGGCACACCCGACCGGTTCATGGCCATGGTTCGCGGCGGTTACCCGGTGGTGTACAGACCGGCGACCGTGACCTTCCTCAATCCGGAATGGGTCCAGGGCCAGCTCGTGCAAGGCGTGCACCTCACCGACTCGAGTGGCGTTCTCTGGCTCGCCACCTACCGGCTCGAGCGCCAGCAGGACAAGTCCTGGCGCATCAGCGGCTGCGAGGTCCTGCAGTCGACCGGCCGCATGACCTGATCGACGCCGAGCGCATGCAGAGCCGAAGCCCCGTGCGATGACCTTCCTCGCCGTCGACGTCGGCAACACGCGCCTGAAATGGGCGCTGTACGCGGCGCCCAGGCCGGGCGCGACGCTGCTCGACCACGGCGCCGCCTTCCTCGAGGCCATCGACGATCTCGCCGAGGGCGCCTGGTGCACGCTGGACACGCCGTCGAGCATGCTCGGCAGCATCGTCGCCGGCGAAGGCATCCGCCGCCGGACCGAGGCGCAGCTCGAGCTGTGGGATCTCGAGCCGCGCTGGGCCGTCAGCAGCGCTTCGGCCTGCGGCGTCGTCAACGGCTACGACCATCCCAACCGCCTCGGCGTCGACCGCTGGGTCGCGCTCGTCGGCGCCCGCCACCGCGTCCTCGGCAGCGGCCCGGCCCGGCCGGCGCTCGTCGTCATGGTCGG
>JBDTCA010000342.1:0-6850 GCA_039923815.1 Caldimonas sp.
CGGTTGACGGTGTCGCAGCAGGCCTTGCCGACCGCGATCGGCGTCGGCTTGGGGTCGAACGACCACTTGATCGGCGCGCCCGGCTTGGAGAGATCGAGCGCATAGGCGAGGTTGGGAAAGGGCGTGACGAGGTACATCGTGTCACCGACCACCAGCGGCGCGGCCTCGTGCCCGTTCGGCGTACCGTCGGAAAAGCTCCACGCGACGCGCAGCCTGGCGACGTTGGCCGCGGTGATCTGGTCGAGTGGGCTGTAGCGCGTGTTGGCGTAGTCGCGGGCCTGGCTGCGCCACTCGCCGGGCGGGTCGTCGGGGGCCAGGGTGGCGCGGGCGTCGTTCAGCGGCCGCCCGGTCGGCACGGCCGCCGCCTCGGCGGCCGTCCGGGTCTGCGGCTCGGGAATCGACATGCCGGGGGCAGGCGGCGAAGTGCCGGTGCCCAGCCCGGCCGGCTGCACCGGCGCAGACGCCGCGGGTGTCGAAGCCTGCGCCCGCGCCACCACCGGCTGGGCGAGCAATACGACGAAGGCGCCGAGCAGTACGGCGTTCGCGTGTCTCGCTCTCACGTGCCATCCCGGTGTCACGCGGCTGCAATCGATCGGACGAAAGGTCATGAGAGTCATCCTTGGCGGAAAGTCTTGTCGGTCACTTCAGGAGCGAGGCATAGCGTGCGACCGCGTCGATGTCGCGGTCGGTCATCCGTGCGGCGAGGGCGCGCATCATGGCTCCGGGGTCGCTGGTCCGACGGCCGGCGCGGAAGTTCCGAAGCTGCTCGCGCAGGTAGCCGGCGTGCTGGCCGGCGAGGCGCGGAAAGAGGTCGGGCAAGCCTTCGCCGCGCACGCCGTGGCACGACGCACAAGACGCGACGCCCTTGCCAGGCAAACCGGCGGTGAAGATCCTTTCGCCGGCATCGCGACTCGGGGGAGGGGCCGCCACGGGCGGTGCGGCCGGGAGTGTCTGGCGCGCATAGTGCAACGAGACACGTCGAATCTCGTCGCTGCTGAGGTTGACGGCGATCGCGCCCATGACGCCGTTCTCGCGCTGGCCGCCCTGCGCGGCGAAGGCGCGCAGCTGACGCTCGAGATAGGGTGCCGTCTGGCCGGCGAGCAACGGGACGTCGGGGCGCGAGGCCTTGCCGTCGACACCATGGCAGGCGGCACAGACCTGCTCGACGAGGGCGCCGGTGGCGACCGGTTGACGAGGCATTGCATCCTGGCCGTGGGCTGGCAGGAGCACCCCGAGACAGGCGGCGGCGAGAAGGCGTTCCCATTGCATCGCGTTCAATGCGTGGCACTTGTCGTGCCGATCGCGGTGCGCACCTTGGCGACGGCGCCTGCATCGACCGCGGAGCCACGATTGCCCCAGGCGTTGCGGATGTAGCTGACGAGGTCGGCGACCTCGCCATCGTCGAGCTTGTGGGCGAATCCCGGCATGGCAATGGCGGAGCGCTGCCCGTGCGCCCCCGGAATCGCCGCGCCGGCGAGGACGATGTGCAGCAAGGTTGCCGGTTCGCGCGCCTGGATCGCCGAGCTTCCCATCAGCGCCGGGAACACGTTTGGCAGGCCGGCGCCGTCGTGCATATGGCAGGCCGCGCAATGGTCGACGAACAGCGCCTCGCCGCGGGCCAGTGACTGCGCTTCGATGGCCTGGACCGGCAACTCGGCGCGGCCCGGCGCCAGGCTCTTGAGGTACACGGCGACGGCGGTGAGGTCGCCGTCGCTGTAGAAGCTCGTCGACCGCGACACCGCTTCTGCCATCGGCCCGGCCGCTGCGGTATAGGCATTGGCGCCGGTCTTCAGGTACTGCGCGATGTCGGCCACGCTCCAGCGACCGAGGCCGGCCTGCGCCTCGCCGCGCAGGCTGGGTGCGAACCAGCCATTGGCATGGCCGCCCTTGGTGTAGCCGCCGGAAAGAGCGTTGCCGTCGTGCTTGACGCCGCCGAAAAAGCTCTTCGGTGAATGGCAATCGCCGCAGTGGCCGAGGCCCTCGACCAGGTAGGCGCCACGGTTCCACTCGGTCGACTTGTCGGGATCGGCCTGGAACGTGCCCTCGTCGAACCAGATCAGGTTCCAGCCGGCGACGCTGGCTCGCCAGCGCATCCACCACGCGAGATCCAGAGGCTTGTTCTCCTGGTGCACGGGCGCCAGGGAGTCGAGGTAGTCCTTGATCGCGTCGACATCGTCGCGCGTGACCTTCGTGAACCAGGGATACGGAAACGCCGGATAGAGATGCTTGCCTTCGTCGTCGTGCCCGGCGTGCAGGGCGCCGTAGAAGTCGCTCTCGGACCACTGGCCGATGCCGGTTTCGCGGTCGGGTGTGATGTTCGGTGAGTAGATGGCGCCGAAGCCGGTCTCGATGGCCAGGCCACCGGCGTAGGGCGCGCCGCCCTTGGCCGTATGACAGGCGATGCAGTCGCCGACGCGGGCCAGATAACGGCCCCGCTCGACCTGCGCAGGCGCCGGATGCGGAGCCGGCGTCGCGGCATCCGTGCCCGTCGCCATGAACCCGGTGAGTCCGAGCAAGGCCAGCGCCAGCAGCCGCAGCTTCATCGTGAGGCGCCCGTCAGGCCTGGACCAGCGGCCCCTGCGCGCGCAGGTACTTGTTGCGGATCGCGTCGGCAGCCCAGTAAGCCAGGGCGGCCACGGTGCCGGTCGGGTTGTAGCCGTGGTTCTGCGGGAACACGCTCGAGCCGAGCACGAAGACGTTGGGCACGTCCCACGACTGCAGATAGCGGTTGACGACGCTGGTCGCCGGGTCGTCGCCCATCGCCGCGCCACCGGTGTTGTGGGTGGTCTGGTAAGGCACGATCGAGTAGTGGCCCTCGCGGTAGTTCTTCTTGATCTCGCGGGGTTTCATGGCCTGCGCGATCAGCGCGGCCTTGTCGGTCAGGAAGCGCGACATCCGGTGCTCGTTGTCGTGGAAATCGAAGGTCATTCGCAACATGCGATTGCCGTAGACGTCGCGGTAGGTCGGGTCGAGGTCGAGGTAGGCGTCGCGGTACGCCATGACGCTGCCGTGGGTGGCGATCGTCATGGCCGAGAGGTAGTTCTCGGCGCGCGCCCGCTTCCAGCCGCTGCCCCACTTGGGCGTGCCCTCCGGTACCTGGGTCTGCTGCAGGATCGGGCGGCCACCGGTGTTCCACAGGGCGATGTAGCCGCCGCCGATGAAGCCTTCCGGGCCGTGGTCGAAGTTGTCGCCGTTGAACTCGTCGATCGCCTGGCCGAGGGCGCCGGCGCCCATGAAGGGATTGACGATGTCGTCCTGGAAGACGTTGACCGACGAGGTGATCTGGTAGGCGTAGTTGCGGCCGACGACGCCGGTGCCGGCGACCGGGTCGTAGGGCTTGCCGATGCCCGACAGCAGCAGCAGGTGGACGTTGTGCTGCGCAAAGGCGCACAGCACGACGAGTTCGGCTGGCTGCTCGAACTCCTTGCCTTCGGCGTCGACGTAGGTGACGCCGGTTGCGCGCTTGCCGCTGGCGTCGAGGTTGACGCGGGTCACGTCGCATTCGGTCCGCAAGGAGAAGTTCTTCTTCGCCAGCAGCACCGGCAGGATCGTCGTCTGCGGCGACGCCTTCGAGTAGTTGCCGCAGGCGAACCATTCGCAGTAGCCGCAGAAGGTGCACTTGCCCATTTGCACGCCCAGCGTGTTCTTGTAGGGCGCCGACGTGTTGGCGGCGGGGCACGGGAACGGCTTGAAGCCGGCGTCGCTCGCGGCCGTCTGGAACTTCTCCGTCATGAAGCTGCGTTCGAGCGGCGGCAACGGGTAGCCGCGCTGGCGCGGCCCCTCGAACGGATTGCCGCCGGCCTGGACCGCGCCGCCGATGTTGCCGGCCTGGCCCGAGACCCCGCACAGGTACTCGAAGCGGTCGTAGTAGGGCTCCAGCTCGGCGTAGGTGACACCCCAGTCCTGGATCGTCATGCCGGCCGGGATGAAGCTCTTGCCGTAGCGCTCCGCAGTGTGCGAGCGCACGACGAAGTCTTCCGGCAGGAAGCGCCAGGTCTGGCCGTTCCAGTGCACCCCGGCGCCACCGACGCCGGCAGCCGGCAGGAAGGAGCCGAGGTGACGCATCGGCAGGGCCGTCTGATCGATGGTGTTGCGAAAGGTCAGCGTTTCTCGCGCCGGCCGCTCGAACAGCTCGCGGCGAACGGCGTAGCGCAGTTCGTCCTGCACATGGGTGGTCGCGAAGTCGGGCACCGTGTCGCGGAACTTGCCGCGCTCGAGCGCCAGCACCTGGAGCCCGGCCTCGGTGAGCTCCTGACCCATGATCGCCGCGGTCCAGCCGAAGCCGACCAGCACGACGTCGATCGGGGGCAGCCGCGTGCTCATATCGGTCCCGTCGGCAACCGCGCCGGATCCCGCCCCATCAAGCCGACGGTCGGCAGCGGATAGCGCTCGCCGAAGCGGCGGATCGCAGCGTCGTAGTTGTAGCGGGGCCCCGGATAGCCGACCAGCTTCCAGCCCGCGAAACCCTGGTTGCCCAGATAGATCGGGTCGGCGAAGTAGCCCTCCTGGGTGTTGTCCCACAGCAGCGTGAAGAAGTCCTTCGCCGAGACGTCGCCGAGGTCGATGCCGCCGCCTTCCAGTTCGTGCAGCAGCGCGTCCTGCCGATCGCTATCCAGGGCGGCGAACGCCTTGCCCGCTCCGTGCTGGCTGCGGCTGTCCAGCGCGGCGATCGCGGCGCGGTAGAGCTCGGCGGGTGTCCGCTTTCGCTGGTAGCCCTGCTGCGGCGTGCCATCGGCCCACGGACCCTGCATGTACCAGTCGACAGCGCGGCCGAACGGGCCCGCCAGCTGGCGATCGATGAAGACGGTCACGCCGGCCTCGACCGCGCCGGCGCCCAGGTCGTCGGCGGGAATGAGGCGGGCGATGGCCGCGTCGACGAAGGCCGCTTCGGCCGCGGTGAAGAAGGCGAGCGTGACCTTGCCGCGGCGGCCGCTCGATCCCCGCTCGGCCGGCGCCGTCGACGAGTGGCATGCGACCAGCCCGCTGCCGACTCCGGACAGAGCAACGACCAGGGCGAGCACTTGCCGGCGTTGCAATCGCGGGGCCAGCGGGCCGGTGTCGGCGTCGCCCTCGTCACCCATGACAGAGGTCTTCACGAGGCTTCCTTCAGCGGCAGTCGGACGGTGAAGCTGCTGCCCAGGTCGAGACCACGACTCGTGGCGGCCACGCTTCCGCCGTGCAGCTCGACGATCTGCTTGACGAGGGCCAGGCCGATGCCCAGGCCGCCCATCGAAAAGTCGCGCGCGCGATCGAACTGGCTGAACAGCTGGAATGCCTCGCCGAGCCGGTCGGCCGGCAGGCCGATGCCGGTGTCGGTCACCGTGACGACAGCGTCACCGGCGTCGCACCAGCTCGACAGGTGGATGTGCCCGCAGTCCGGTGTGTACTTGGCGGCGTTGTCGAGCAGATTCACGAAGACCTGCTCGAGGGCGAGCTGGTCGGCGAGCAGTTCGATCGAGCCGCAACGGTTCGAGATCTGCAGCGCGTGCCCGGCGCGGTCCAGCGCCGGCCTGCAGGTCTCGACCGCAGCCGCGAGCACGGCATCGAGACGAACCGTGTGCTTGTCCAGATCGAACTTGCCGAGGCTGAAACGGCCCACCGCAGCGAGCCTTTCCACCATCGCCTTCAGTCGACTCGCCTGCCGTTCGATGAGGGCTCCGAGTTCCGCCGCCTGCGAAGCGCTGAGGTTCACGCGCTGCAGCATCTGGGCCGCGCACAGGATCGGGCTCATTGGCGTTCGCAACTCGTGGGCGATCAGCGCCAGCACCTTCGGTGTCGGCAGGTCGGTGGAGGGCTCGAGCGCTCGCGGCGGCAAGTTCCCGCATGCAGCCGGCATCGCGGCGCCGAGGCGCTCGATGTTGGCGAGTGCGTTTTGCATCGCCGCGGTCTGCACGGCCTTGTCGCGGTGGCCGGACTCGCGGCGCATTCGCGTGCCGCAGCTTGCGGTCGTCTCCACAGCCCCGCCTACTTGCCGGTCTTTTCCGAACTCCGGCTTTCGTCCATCACCTTCTTGTATGCCGACGCCGTGAGGTGGACCCGGCAATATTCGTCGACGATCGGCTGGATCTTGTCGACATCGACGACGTCGAACGTCGCGCTCGTCGGCTTGCCCTTCTTCGAGTAGCCGACCGTGTAATAGATGAACTTGGGCTTGACGACCTCGTCCATCTCCAGGTAGTCCTTGCAGGACGTCTGCACGAGCGGCTTGTTCGACGGCGGGTGGGCGGCTGGGGCGGTCTGGGCCTGAGCCAGGCCTTGAGTGGCCGCCAGTGCAGCGGCGATGAGGGTGAGGGTGAGGCGTGTGTTCATGGCAATCCTTCTTGCGCTTGCGTCGAAGGAGAGGCAGTGCTCTCCGACATGAATCGACACGTCATCTTCGCTCGCTTCGGAGCCGTTTTTTCGGCCGCGGACGCCGCGCACATTTCAGATGAAACACGATCGCCGGGCGCTCTGCAGCGTCGCCCTGCCATTCGCGCGATCGCGCTCAGTACAAGGTATCGACCGGAGCGGTGAAGCGATAGCCGGCGCCACGTTCGGTGACGATCAGCGCCGGCCGGGCAGCGTCGATCTCGATCTTGGTGCGAAGCCGCCTGATCTGGACGTCGATCGAGCGGTCGTAGACCTCGCCCTCGTGCAGACGCGACAGCGACAGCAGCTGGTCGCGTGTCAGCGTGCGCTGGGGCGCGCGACAGAAGGCGCCCAGCAGGCTGAACTCCCCGTTGGAGAGTTCGACCGCCTGGCCCGCCGGCGACAGCAGTCGGCGCGAGCGGAGGTTCAGTTCCCAGCCCAGGAACCTGAAGGCGCGCCGCACGGTGTCGCGCTCGGGCAGGGTCGCCTGCACCCGATAGCG
>JBDTCA010000343.1:0-15581 GCA_039923815.1 Caldimonas sp.
GCGGCTGTTGCGAAAGAACGGGACGATGCGCGCAAGGCGCGCTCGCAGCGGCAGGAGCGCGGGCATGGGCCGGCATTATCGACCGGGCGTCGACGGGACCGTTGCCTACAATTCCGGACCCTTGCAACGAGACTGCATGCCCTCCGCGACGCTCTCGGTCATCGTCATCACGAAGAACGAATCGGCCCACATCGACGCCTGCCTGGCTTCGGTGGCGTTCGCCGACGAATGGATCGTCCTCGACTCGCAAAGCAGCGACGACACCGTCGAGCGCGCCCGCCGCTTCGGCGCCACCGTCGTCACCACGACCGACTGGCCCGGCTTCGGGAGGCAGAAGCAGCGTGTCCTCGACCTTGCGACCGGGCGCTGGGTGCTCGCCATCGACGCCGACGAGCGCGTCACGCCGGCGCTGGCGGCCAGCATTCGCGCCGTCGTCGCCCGCAGCGATGCGGACGACAAGGTGGCCCCGACCGCCTACGAGATCTCGCGCCTGTCGCAGATGAGCGGCCGCTGGATCCACCATGGCGACTGGTACCCCGATCGAGTCGTCCGTCTTTTCCGGCGGGGCAGGGCGCGCTTCTCGGCCGATCTCGTCCACGAGCATGTGATCGCCGACGGCCGCGTCGGCCGCCTCGAGGGCGAGTTGCTCCACTACACGATGCCGAGCTACGACGACGCACTCGCCAAGCTCAACCGCTACAGCAGCGGCCGCGCCGCCGACCACGCCGCAGCCGGTCGCGCCGGCGGTGTCTTGCCGGCGCTTCTCCATGCCGCCTGGGCATTCGTGCGCTCCTACGTCGTTCGCCGCGGTTTTCTCGACGGCGGCGCCGGCTTCGTCGTCGCGGTCTACGTGGCCGAGGGCACGTGGTGGCGTTACCTGAAAATGGCCGAGCTCGCACGCCGCTTGCCGGGCAACGGCGCGGAGCAGGATGCAGGCGAAGATGCCCGCCATTGAACCAACCCCCGCCATCCGGGTCAGCCCACCTCATGCTCCATAGAAGACAGTTCTGCACCACCGCCGGTTTCGGCCTCCTCGCACCCGCGGCGTTCGCGCAATTTCGCGTCGAGATCTCCGGCGTCGGCGGCACCCAGCTGCCGATCGCCGTCCCGAAATTCCGCAACGACGATCAGGGCGGTCAGTCGCCCTCGGCCATCATTCGCGCCGATCTGGAGCGCAGTGGCGCTTTCCGCATCGTCGAGGGCGCGGGCAATCTCGACGAGACCACGGCGCCGGCGATGCCCGAGTGGCGCGCCCGCGCGGCCGACGCGCTGGTCGTCGGCTCCGTCATGCGCCTGGCCGACGGTCGCTTCGACGTGCGCTCGAAGCTCTGGGACGTCGTCAAGGGCAGCGACCTCGGTGGCCAGAGCGCGGCCGTCGATGCGGGCGAGCTGCGGCTGGCTGCGCACCGCATCGCCGACTTCGTCTACGAGAAGCTGACCGGTGACAAGGGCGTGTTCTCGACCCGCATTGCCTACGTGACCCGCGCCGGGTCGCGTTATTCGCTGCGCGTGGCCGATGCCGATGGCGAGAACGGACAGGTTGCCCTCAACAGCGGCCAGCCGATCATTTCGCCGGCCTGGTCCCCGAACGGCAAGGAGCTGGCCTACGTGTCCTTCGAGCGCCAGAAGGCCGTCGTCTTCGTGCACACCGTGGCCACCGGCGAGCGCCGCGCCATCGCCGACTTCCGTGGCTCGAACAGCGCACCCGCGTGGTCGGTGGATGGCCAGCACCTGGCCGTGACGCTGTCGCGCGATGGCGGCTCGCAGCTGTTCCTGATCGGCAAGAACGGCGGGAGTCCGCGACGGCTGGCGAGCAGCCCGGCGATCGACACCGAGGCCGAGTTCAGCGCCGACGGCCGCTATCTCTACTTCACGAGCGACCGCGGCGGCAGCCCGCAGATCTATCGCATGGCGGCCGCCGGCGGCAGCGCCGAGCGCGTGACCTTCGGCGGCAGCTACAACATTAGCCCGACGGTGAGCCCCGACGGCCGCACCCTGGCCTACATCGCGCGCTCGGGCAACAGCTTCCGGTTGACGCTGCTCGACCTCTCGAATCCGGGCGCGCAACCGACCCCGATCACCGACACCGGAGGCGACGAACATCCGAGCTTCGCGCCGAACGGTCGGCTGCTGGTCTATGCCACCAAGGCTCAAGGCCGCAACGTCTTGATGACCACCACGCTCGATGGCAAGATCAAGGCTCGCCTGCCGTCCCAGACGGCCGATCTGCGCGAGCCGGTATGGGGCCCTTACGGGCGTTGACGCATTTCAGCAAAACAAAAGGAAACCACCATGAACACATTCCACCGAACCCTCCTCACCGCCCTTGCGGCAGCATCGCTGGCGGCATGCTCGAGCGTCAAGCTCGACGACGTTCCCGTCGAGTCGCGCACCGGCGGCGCGGTGGTGGCGGGCAATCAGGGCGCCGCCGGTAACTCCGCGGCGGGTTCGCAAACGCGAGTCGCGTCAGTCGACGTCACCAACACCGCCGGCTCGGCAATGTCGAACCTGCCGCACGTCGTCTACTTCGACTACGACAGCACGGTCGTCAAGGACGAATTCCGGCCCGTGATCGAGGCCAACGCCAAGGCGCTGTCCTCGGACCGCAAGCGCCACATGGCGGTCGAGGGCCATACCGACGATCGCGGCAGCAGCGAATACAACCTGGCGCTCGGCCAGCGCCGTGCCGAGTCGGTCGTGAAGTCGCTGACCCTGCTCGGCGTCGAGCCTTCGCAGCTGGAGCCGGTGAGCTTCGGCATGGAGCGGCCGGCAGTGCAGGGCGAGAACGAGTCGGCCTGGGCCAAGAACCGCCGTGCCGAGCTGGCGAGCCGGTGAGCCGGCTGTGAGCAAGGGCGTTCTCGTCACTGCCGCGCTCTGCGCGGCGCTCTCGGCGGTCGCCGTGCCGGCGCGCGCCGGAATCTTCGACGACGACGAGGCACGCCGCGCCATTCTCGAGTTGCGCCAGAAGCTGGAGCAGAGCAACGAGCAGGCGCGAGCCCGCCAAGGCGAGCAGATGACCCAGATGTCGACGCAGATCGACCAGCTCAAGCGCAGCCTGCTGGACCTCAACGGCACCATCGAGGCCCAGCGTGCCGACAACGCACGCCTTCGCGGTCAGATGGAAGAGCTCACGCGAGTCGTCGCCGAGTTGCAGCGCAAGCAGGCCGACCTGCAGCAGGGCGTGGACGAACGCATCAAGAAGGTCGAGCCGCAGAAGGTGACGGTCGACGAGAAGGAGTTCAGCGTTGATCCGGAAGAAAAGCGCAGCTACGACGACGCGCTGGCAGGCTTTCGCAAGGGTGATTTCGATCGTTCCGCCTCGGGCTTCTCGGGCTTGCTGAGGCGATTTCCGGGCACGGGGTATCGCGAGTCGGCGCTGTTCTGGCTGGGCAACGCACAGTACGGCAACCGCAACTACAAGGACGCCATTGCGACCTTCCGCAGCCTCGTCACCGCCGCCCCCGAAAGCGCGCGCGCGCCCGAAGCACTGCTCGCCATCGCCAACTGCCAGGCCGAGTTGAAAGATGCCAAGGCGGCGCGCCGAACGATCGACGAGCTGGTCAAGGCCTATCCGCGGTCCGAAGCCGCGCAGGCCGGCAAGGAGCGCCTGGCCTCGCTGCGGTGACGGCGACCGATGACGCCGACCTTGAGCGCCGCTTCGGCGGCCTCCGCAGGCTCTACGGCGTCACCGGTTACGACCAGATCCGCAGCGCCACGGCGGCCGTGATCGGCGTTGGTGGCGTCGGCTCCTGGGCAGCCGAGGCGCTGGCCAGAAGCGGTGTCGCCGGCCTGACGCTGATCGATCTCGATCACGTTTCCGAATCGAACATCAATCGTCAGGTCCAGGCCGTCGGGGCCACGCTGGGCATGGCGAAGGTACACGCCTTGCGCCAGCGCATCGCCGACATCCACCCGGGCTGCGTCGTCGACAGCGTCGAGGCGTTCGTCGACGACACGAACTGGCCGGCGCTGCTCGGCGCACCGGTCGATGTCGTCATCGACGCGTGCGACAACGTGCGTGCCAAGGCCACCATCGCTGCCTGGGCGTTGCCGAGATCGACACCGCTCGTCGTCGTGGGCGCCGCGGGCGGCAAGCGCGCGGCAGAACGCGTGGAGGTCGGTGACCTGGGCGATGTCACCCATGACCCGATGCTGGCCGCGCTCAGACAACGGCTGCGCAAATTTCACGCGGCGCCACGTGTCGGTCCGATGGGTGTCGTGTGCGTGTTCTCGCGAGAGCCTGTGGAAATGCCGGCGACCTCGAAAATCGCCTCGGATACCGTGGTTTCCGACGGCAGCCTCAACTGTCACGGCTATGGCTCCAGCGTCACGGTGACGGCCACTTTCGGCATGGTCGCGGCAGGGCGTGCGCTAGAATTTCTGGCGATGCACGAGAGCCGGGCACGACGGTCCGCCACTCTATAATCGTGGGCTCGACGGGTTGTTAGCTCAGTTGGTAGAGCAGCGGACTTTTAATCCGTAGGTCGTGGGTTCGAGCCCCGCACAACCCACACGCACAGCTTTCCGGACAGCACAAGTTTCGGGCTCTTAGCTCAGTTGGTAGAGCAGCGGACTCTTAATCCGTAGGTCGAGTGTTCGAGTCACTCAGGGCCCACCAGTAAGGACGAGGGATAGCCGGTTAGCGCCGACTATCCCTTTGTCTTGCGGGACTTCTCCGGTGCCAGTCTGTTGCCAGTTTTGCATCGATTGACTCTGCAGCCACTCGACGTCTGATTTGCAGGCCGAATTTCCCCGTCTCGCTTGGCTGTCCAAGTCTCGTGCACTGGCACCGTGCCAGTAGATGTCTAGCGAGGTGCCTGTCTAGGTCATTGCGCTGACAACTCGACGTCAGCCCGACGGCGCCTTTTGTCAGATGGACCCGCCGCTGCTCCGACGGCGCGGTCGCCTGCAAGCCAGTTCGGTCTCCCTCAGCGGGCCCACGGTAGTCACCGAGCCATCCCGCTGGCGGCGCACTTCGATCCGGGTTGATCGGTGTCAGGGTGGATGTGGTCATGGCGGTGATTCCGGTTGGGACGACGTGACGCTGCGCCTCTCACCAGCCATAGAAGCGTGGCCAGGTTTCGACCTCTCCATCCTGCATGAGGGCGTGGTACTCAGGGTGCTGCGCACCGGTCGCGCAGGCATGGTTGGGAAAGATACGCAAGCGCGTGCCGACCGGAAATCGGCGTGCAATGGCGCTGTCGTTCCCGACGGCGCGCAGGATGCCATGCTCTTGATTGGCGCTGTCGAAGATGCAGTCGGCTACCGGCTCACCGTCCTCGGTACACACCAGCCCGTAGCCGAAATCGCGCTTCTGGTACTGAGTTCCGCGATCGCGGCTCATGGCCATCCATCCGGCATCGGTGATCGCCCATCCCTTTTCGTCCTGGTGACCGATGACCGTGGTCAACACCGAGAGCGCGAGATCTTCCGTCTTGCACACGCCGACGTTCTGCATCACGAGGTCGAAGAAGACGTACACGCCCGCGCGCACCTCGGTAACGCCCCGCAGATCCGACGCCGACAGCGCCGTCGGGGTCGACCCGACACTCACCACCGCACACGGCAAACCGGCCTCAATCAGCCGTTCGGCCGCGCGGACCGTGGCACGTCGCTCCCGCTCGGCGATCACTCGCAGCGCCTCGGGGTCGTCGTACTCGTAGCTGGATCCTGCGTGTGCCATCACGCCTCCGAGGTGCATACCTCCATCGTGGAGCGCATGGCCGATCTCGAGCAGCGCATCGCTCTCGGGCTGGACACCTGACCGGTGACCGTCGACATCGACTTCGATCCAAACCTCAGGCGATTCGCCCTGCTCCTTGCAGATTCGAACAATCGCCTGTGCGGACGAGACGCTGTCCGTGATGATCTTCAGCCCGCAGCCTTTCCGCCGCAGCGCCAGCGCGTGTGGCAGCTTCGCCGGCAGGATGCTGACGGCGTACAGGATGTCGACGATCCCAGCGGCAAAGAATTGCTCGGCTTCTTTGAGTGTGGACACGGTGATCCCCCGGGCGCCCGCCTCCAGTTGCCTCTGGACGACCTGCACACACTTGGTGGTCTTTACGTGCGGCCGAAAATTGACGCCGAGCGCGTTCGTGCGCTGCTGCATCCGGACGATGTTGCGCTGCATGCGCTGCGCATCGATGAGGGCTGCTGGCGTTTCGAGAGTCTGGATGCTTGCCATGGCTAACTCGGTTTGTATGGAGTGATTTGAACTCTACGCGCCGGGAAGCATCATGGTTTAACGTTCAGACAACTCAGCATTTTTGATGGATGAATGCTGAACCTGGACGACCTGCGGATGTTCCGTGCCCTGGGCAACTCAAACTTCATCAGTTGACCTTAGCAGCCTGCGCTTATCGCGACAGAACCGTTTTGCGCGCTGGCACAGCGCCCGTGGATGTCTTGAAAAGGTGTCCATCGAGGCCAATACGCTCCTGACTGGACTTCCGTCCGTCTTGGATTTCGTCGGATCGACCTGCTGCGATGAGAAGACGTCAGACCGTTCTCCGACGAATGCGCAAGTCGTGCGCTTCTTGGAAGGGTGCCTTTGAACGGAAAGAAGCGACCGGGTCGCTCGAGTCGCAGGCCGGCTGCCACAAAGGCTTGACCGATGGCGCCGCATCAATAGAAGAGACGCATGGCGCCGAGCCTTAGTGGGCCACGCATTCGATAGTCTCTGCGGGCCTCCGTCACGCATCCATCTCCTACATCCAAGCGGCATGAATTTCCTGGCGCCGCACGCACTACCTTTTTACAGTGACGAGTTGCATCCGACCTGGATAAAAGCCGATACGAGGTAAAACGACTTGTTTATAGAAGGTTCCGAAGACGACAGTGCAGCCCGCCGTCTGCGGCTCCTGGGCGACCAGGCTGAAGCGGTTCGCGCCGAGTTGACGCAGCTGCGTTCCGACCTTGCGGCGGCCAAGAACGAATTCAGCAAGCTTCGAGCGACCCAGCTGGATGAAACCAGCGAGACGCTCGTGGTGGCCGCGGCGCACGCCGACAGCGTCGCGCAATCAGCGGTAACCAGCCTCGACGAGCTGAACCTCTACAGCCAGCTGGACGAACTGACCGGGCTGCCGACCCGAACCCTGTTGCTCGACAGACTCGAGAACACGCTGGCGGCTGCGCAGCGCCGCGGCACCCGCTTCGGCGTCGTCTTCATCGACCTGGACGGCTTCAAGCAGATCAACGACACGCTCGGGCACGCCGCGGGCGACCAGGTGCTGCAGATTGCGACCCAGCGCCTGCAATCCGTCGTCCGCGAATCCGACACGGTCAGCCGCCACGGGGGTGACGAGTTCATCCTGCTTTTTCCGGAAATCAACCTGGCCGCCGATCTGGCGCCAGTGGCTGACAAGATCCTGGCGGCTCTGGCCGAGCCGACGCATGTCATGGGCGACGTGCTGCATCTGTCGGCGAGCATCGGCATCGCCGTCTTCCCCGAGGACGGCACTGACGCCTCGATCCTGCTGGGCCATGCCGACGCCGCCATGTACCGCAGCAAGAAGCGAGGCAGTGGCAACTATGAGTTTCATGTCGACGCACAGGCAAGCGACACGACGGCGCCAGAATCGCTTCCGGTGGTGCCGCTCATGCGGCGTACCGACGTTGTGTTTGCAGAGCACGAGTCCCGCCTCCGCATGCTTCGGGATGCCAACCACGAGTTGCTCGAAGCTGCCCGCGTCGATCAGAAAATGCGGGCACACGCCGAGCAGGCCCGCCAGCGCCAGATCGACTTCGTGGCCATGGCGGCGCACGCAATGCGGAGCCCGCTTTCGGCCATCAAGCTGACCGTTTCAACGATGAGGCGGGATTCGCCGGGCCGTCCGGTCCCTTCTCAGCGCCTCGATATGCTTGAACGGCAAAGTCAGCATCTGGCGCGGTTGATCGATGATCTGCTGGAGGGCTCGATGGTGGGAGGTAGCGGCTTCAAGCTTGAACGCACGCCGCTTGCGCTCGATGCAGTGCTCGACAGCGCGGTCGAGGCCTCACGCCACGTGTTGACGTTGAAGGGCCAGACGCTGCACCTGCGCCGCTGTTCTGCAGCGGCCACGGTATTTGCCGACGCGATGCGAGTGACACAGTTGTTCGGGAACCTTCTCAAGAACGCGTCGCGTCGGGCCCCGACGGGCGGCAGCGTCTGGTTGTCGGCCGATGTCGACGGCGCGCGTGCCCTGTTCACGGTGGCCGACAACGGCGCTTTCATCGACCCGGCCGCACTGGACCGGATCTTCGAGCTCTACACCCACGACAAAAGCCTCCCGCTCGATGACGCGGGCCTCGGTATCGGGCTGGCGGTCGCACGGGAGCTTGCGCAGGCCCACGGCGGTACCTTGGTCGCGAGGAATGCGGCGCGCGGTGAGGGAAGCGAATTTGTCGTCTCCTTGCCCAGCGCGACGGGCGTTGCGTAAAGGCTTCCGGCGCCGGCCGGCAATTCGGTTTCGTCCTGTCCTACTCGGGCACCTCACTGCTTTCGCTAATGTGTACGCACAAACCTCTAGCGGAGACTTCATGAGAAACCTTGCCCTGTCTATCTTCCTTGTCGGCTCGATCGCAGCCCCCGCGGCGTTCGCCGCCCCTCCGGCAGGCGCTCCGAGCGGCACGATGGGGATGTGCAAGGACGGTTCCTATTCCTCGAGCGCCGAGAAGAAAGGCGCGTGTCGTGGCCATCAAGGCGTCAAGGAATGGTTCGGTGGTGAAGCGACGGCGGCGACGTCCACCAAGAAGACGTCGACGACGACCACCATCGTCGCACCGGCACCCGTGGCAACCGCCAACCCAGCCCCCTCGACGTCGACGACCCACAAGACCTCCACCATTGCCGTGGGTCACCCTTCAGCCCCGGTGGCTGCGCAGCTGGGCGGCGGTGCTGGAAAGGTCTGGGCGAACGAGAACACCAAGGTCTACCACTGCAATGGCGACAAGTGGTACGGGAAAACCAAGCACGGCGAGTACATGGCCGAGAGCGATGCCAAAGCCAAGGGCTTTCATCCGGATCACGGCAAGGCCTGCGGCTGAGTTCGTCTAAAAATTCCTCCTGGAGAAAATGAAATGAAATCGATTCTGATCAGCTGCACAGTTGCGATGGCCTTGGCGGGCATGGCCGGAACGGCGTCGGCAAAGGGTTGCCTCAAGGGCGCCGCCGTCGGAGGCATCGGCGGCCACGTTGCCGGTCACCACGGTCTGATCGGTGCTGCGGCTGGATGCGTCATCGGTCACCACATGGCGAGCAAGGCCGCCAAGCAGCATCACGCCACGACGGCGCCGGCAACGACGACGCCAGCGACCCGTGTCCCTCAATCAGCGCCTTCCACCTGACAGCTCTGTGGTTGCAACTCGTATCGTTTTGCTGTGAACGTCAATCGGGCATGGCGGTGGCCCGAGTTGTTCAGCCCGTCGATGCGATCCATTCCACGAGAGCGTCGAGGCTGCGGGTCGCGCCGGCGGCTGCCGGATCGGTGACGATCAGGGCGACGGCGTAGAACTTGCCACTGTTTCCACGCACGTAGCCCGCGAGCGCGCGCGTGTCCGAAAGTGTGCCGGTCTTCAGATGGGCATGACCCTTGGCAGCGCCGCTCGTCATCCGGCCGATCAGCGTGCCGTCGACTCCGGCGATGGGGAGCGAGGCCAACATGGCCGGGAAGCCGGCGCCGCGCCACGCTGACCGAAGCAGGTCGACGAGCGCCTGTGGCTTGCCACGCTCGGCCCGCGACTCGCCGGATCCGATGTCGATCGTGATGTCGCCGTCGGCCAGGCCTTGATCGCGCAGCCATCGGCGCACGCGCTCCTGTGCGATGGCAAGTGGCGGGCTGCCCGCCATCGACGTGGGCACCGTCCAGCCCCGCGCGAGCGCCAGCAGGATGCTGCGCGCCGCTTCGTTGTTGCTGGTCTTGTTCATTTCGCGGATCACTTCGGCGAGCGGCGTGGAGAGCTCGCTTTTCCAGGTCGCGAAGTGCGGCCGCGGCGCTTTGGGATCGAGCTCGACGACCCTGCCACCCAGGCTGCCGCCGGCGCGCGCCCACAACTCGGCCACCAGGCGAGGCGCGGGGATCGCGGTCGGCCCCGCCGTAACGCGGGACCGTGAAGCGGCCGCTGCAAGACCGCCGCCCGCGTCCTTGCCCGGCTGCTGACCCTTGCTTGCAACGGTAGGCGCGGGCATTTGCAGGTCAGCTGGAACCGTCACCCAGGCGATGTTGTCGCCGGGGCAGGTCTGCCTCCAGCGGCCGCGGACCCACAACTGCCTCGGCGGACCCGACTCGATCTCGTCCGCGGTCTTCCAGCGCGCCCACGCGGAGCAGCCGCCGTCGCCCATGAAGACGTCGTTGACGACGAGCACGTCGGCCAGCTTCGGCGTCACGGTGACGATCGCCCGCGGTCCGTTGGCCGGTCGCACAGCGACCAGAAGCTTGCCCTTGTTGTAGACCTGCGCACTCGACGATGGCGCGACCGGCAGGGTCGGCGCCTCGCGCTCGTGCTCCGTCGTCGAGACCTGCTTCTTGTCGCGTTCATGCAGCAGCGTGAAATCGTCGAGAACGATGTTGCCCGCGACGGAGCGCAGCCCTTCGGCGCGCATCTTGGCAAACCAGCGGCTCAGCTCGCCAAGCGTCAGGCCCACCGGTCCACCGGTGAGGACGAGGTCGCCCGCGAGGCGACCGTTGGTCAGCTGACCGGTCGTCTGCGCGATCGTGACCCAATGATGGTCCTGGCCCAGCAGGTCGAGCGCCGCCATCGTCGTCACCAGCTTGGTGGTCGAGGCCAGCAGATAAGGACGGTCGGCATGAAGTTCGACGAGCGGCGTCCCTTCAGTCCGACTGACGGGCCGCACCTCGATCGCGAATGCGCTGCGAGGCAGTCCGGAGCGGCGCAGGATCTCTTCGACAGCGGCGGGCGTCTTCTCCGTGTTGGGCCGCAAGAGTGGCGGCAGCAGCGGCAGAGCGCGCAACGGCCGGGCAACTTGCGCGGGCGCCGCGGCTGTGCCGAGACGCGGCAGGCCGAGGCCGAGCGCGAGGACGCCGGCCATTGCCGCAACGCCGAGTACGCGGGCGTGAGATCTTGCCAAGGCCGGGCCGAAAATCATGACGGTGAGTGCGGGAGTGCCGTGGAACAAAGTTCAGGAAGAGACTGATCTGCCGACCTTCACGGGCCGCGGTCGACCATCAGCTCGTGGCGGAGTCTCGCGATAACGAGCGGCATCGTCATCCATGGATATTCTTGCGGACTAGAACAAGGTACTGGGTGTCATGGTTACAAAGCTCGCGAGCTCAGCCATCGGCAGTCCAGGTCTGGATGACGTAGTGCACGCCGTCACCGGCTGGGGCACCGAAGAACACAAGCGACGCATTCAGGAGGCCGGCTTCGACGTGCACCTGACCAAGCCGGTCGATCTGGACGCCGTCGAGAAGATACTCGCGACGGTCTAGAGAACCTTCGAGCCACAGCATCCGAGATCGGGTGCCGTGACGGCATAAGGCCATGTCCCACAGCGCTTAGGAAGCTTCTCGGACGAGAACACGGGGTGAGCTGATCACATCTGTGGACAGCGGTGAAGTAAGTTCACGCGACACCGTGAGCACGCCATGACCTCCCAGCCGCCTTCCTGCGAAAGCTCTCGAACCGCGCTCCGCCTGCGAGCGCTGATCGTCGAGGACAACGCCCTCATCCTCGAGAACCTGCGTGGCCTGCTGGACGAGTTGACCGCCGTCGATATCGTCGGCACGGCGGGTGCCGAAGCCGAGGCCTGCGCGTGGCTCGACAGCCGCACGCAGGCTTGCGACGTCGCGATCGTCGACATTTTTCTGAGGGCCGGCAGCGGCCTGGGCGTACTCCAGCACATAGCCACTTACGAGCGTCCGCCGGTGCGCGTCGTTCTCACGAACTACGCCACCGATGCCATGCGCGAGCGCTGCAAGCAGCTGGGCGCTGCAGCGGTCTTCGACAAGTCGACGGAGATCGAGCAACTGGTTGCGTGGCTGGCCACAAGGGTGCGCCACTGATCAGGTTGCCGCTGTTCGACGTCCGACCTCAATAAAGGATGCGACAGCGAATCGTCGCAGGCACCGTGCACAACTCGGCAAGTGCAGGTTGCGACGCCGCGTGGTCCACATCGATGACGACATAGCCGACATCCTCGTTGGTGCTCAGGTACTGCGCGGCAATGTTGATCCCTGCCGCCGACAGCTTCTCGTTGACATGCGCCAGCACGCCGGGGACGTTCCTGTGGATATGCAGCAGGCGGCTGCGGCCAGCGTGCTCGGGCAGCGCGACTTCGGGAAAGTTCACCGCCGACGTGGTCGATCCGTTGTCTCCGTATCGGATCAGCTTGGCTGCGACCTCCTTGCCGATGTTGACCTGTGCCTCCGAGGTCGAGCCGCCGATGTGCGGAGTCAGGATGACATTGTCGAAACGCGTCAGCGGCGAGACAAATGCCGAATCGTTGCCTTGTGGTTCGAGGGGAAAGACATCGATCGCGGCGCCGTGCAGGTGGCGGCTTTCCAGCGCGGCAGCGAGCGCGTCGATGTCGACCACCGTGCCGCGGGACGCATTGATCAGGTGGCTTCCCGGCTTCATCGCCGCCAGTTGCGCGGGCCCGATCATGTTGGCCGTCTCCGCGGTTTCGGGCACATGCAGGCTGACCACGTCGGCGGCTTTCAGGAGCTCGTCGAGTCCGGTCATTTCGCGCGCGTTGCCCAGTGGCAGCTTCGCCTCGATGTCGCGAAACACCACGCTCATGCCGAGTTGTTCCGCGAGCACGCCGATCTGCGTGCCGATGTGGCCGTAGCCCACGATGCCCAAGGTCTTGCCGCGCACCTCGTACGAGTGCGCGGCGCTCTTGACCCAACCGCCCCGGTGCAGGATCGCGTTCTTCTCGGGAATGCCGCGCATCAACATGATGATTTGCGCCAACACCAGTTCGGCCACGCTGCGCGTGTTGGAGAACGGTGCATTGAATACCGGGATACCCAGGCGCATGGCTGCGCCGAGATCGACCTGGTTGGTGCCGATGCAGAAGCAGCCGATGGCGGCCAGCCGGATCGCGCCCTGCATGACGTCTGCTGTCAGTTGCGTGCGGGAACGGATTCCCAGGTAGCTCGCCTCGGCCAGTGCCTCGTGCAGCTCGGTCCCGGCCAGCGATTTGGCATGGGTGACGATGCGCGTGTAGCCGGCCCGGCGCAACGCATCGACGGCTGAAGGGTGAATGCCCTCGAGCAGCACGACCAGCTGCGCGCTCCTGGGGGCGGTGGGGTCGAACGATCGGGAGTCCACGGTCAGGCTCATGATGATTCCCTTGCGTCAGTCGCGGTGCGAACGCTGCCGAACACCCGTTCGCGGACTCGGACCCACTGCGCCTCGACCGGCGCCGCGACCGTATCGATCGCATGGGCTGCGTGCGGATCGATGGCTCCTTGCGCATCGAACACCAGCCAGCTGCAGGTTTCGTTGACGACGGCTTCGGCCTTGCCGCAGGACAGGCGCAGGTACCAGTCGACAAGAATGAAACGACGGCCGGCAAACTCGGGCGCGGCGATCTCACCACGGGCGAGCGCGACGTAGCGGTCGTGGGCCAGCGGCTGGACGTCGTCGTGATCCAGCAGGAAGAGCCGGCTTTCATGCGGCGCCGGCATACAAGCCGTGGACGGCCATCCGGCATCGCCCTCGGCCGGTCCTTCGTACACCGGAGCGAAGCCGCCGCCGGGGGTGCGAAAGTTCGTCGTCTGGCCCTGGTACAGGCGCGCGGCGACCCATTGGACGTGGCCGTCGTAGACGTAGTCGCGCAGGTCGAACTTGAGTACCTGCACCGGTGCCTGGTCGGAGATGACGCGTCCGCCGGGTGGCACCAGTTCTTGCGCCACATAACCGCCGGCAAGTACCTCCTGCCAGACACGTTGCGTGAGCTTGTCGCCGCGATACGCGGCGCGCCCGCCGAACCCTGCGAAGGGCTTGAAGAACAGCCGCCGCCGGTCTTGCCACAAGCGCTCGGCATGCTGCGCCTCCACGATCGCGGTACGAGGAATGCCGGCGAGCAGCACGTCCTGGGTGGCCGGTGGCACGCCCAGGGCCTGCAGCCGAGTTGCATCGCCGAGCAGCGCAAGGTTGCGCTTGTCCGCATACAGCGCGTGCGCCTGGGGGTGCGGCGTCAGCACCGTCGCATCGCTCAGGTACGCCGCGCGCAGCGTCGCGCTGGCGGGCTCGGACAGGTAAAAGTCGGTCAGGCGGTTGTAGACCAGGTCGATGGCCACCTCACCGTGCCAGAGCTTGCCGGCACGCAACGTGAAGTCGGCGGGTCCGGCAATGACCGCCTTGAGGCCGTGCCGCCTGAACAACTGCTGGAAGAGCATGAACTCGGGATACAGGTACTGCTCTGCGGGGTTCTCGTCGACGATGGCGATGCTGCGCAACGGCCGGTCATGCCCACCCAGGGAAAATTCGCGACGAAACATCGCAACGATGCTGTCTTCGAACTCGCCCGCGTGATTCGCTTCAGGCATCAGCGCATCGCTTGCGGGGCAGCATGCGCGCTGTGCCCGTGCCAGTGCGGCGTTGAGCATCGCTCCGCCCGCATTGGTGTTGATCTCGATGAGCCCGAAGCCGCCCTCGGTGACATGAAAGTCGTAGCCGAAGAACACGCCCTTGACACCACCGGGATCGTGGCGCGCGATGGGCGGCGCCGCGGCCAGAACTTCGGAGCGATAGGCCGGCAGTGCGATCACCGACTCGATGGCCTGCACGACGCGGGCCATACGTGCCATGTGCGCATGCGACACGAAGACCGGGCGCGCCGCGAACAGGTACGGACAGCGCTCGCCAATCAGTTCGTACAGTCCGGGCTGGCCGATATCGGACTCCAGTGCCTGGCGCAGCGCCTCGGGGTTCAAGCTGATGCAGAAGCATTCGCTGTTCAGCACCTCCATCGAACTGGAGGGGAGCGGTTCGACGGCGTCTGCCGCGTCGGTACTCATGACTGCGGTTGCCGTCGCGTCATGGATGCGGGGCCACGCATGGGGCATCGGGTCGCGCGCAGTGGAAACGTGCCGAGATCGGTGGCAGGTGCCACGGGGGCTCGGTCGTACCGTAGCGGCTCATGCGGTCGCCTTGATGGCGGCTGGAGCCGGTGAAGCGGCGGGCTTGGGATGGGTACTTTTGATGCCGGCCAGTTTAGTGCGCTTGAGCAGCAGCGCGTTGATGGCCACCACCGCCGAGCTGCCGGACATCGACAGCGCGGCGATCTCCGGCGACAGCGTGAAGGGATAGAGCACCCCCGCGGCCAGCGGGAACGCGATCACGTTGTAGCCCACCGCCCACCAGAGGTTCTGGTGCATCTTGCGCAACGTGGCGCGCGACAGTTCGATGGCGCCGACGATGTCGTAGGGGTCGCTCTTCATCAGCACGACGTCTGCACTGTCCACTGCCACGTCGGTGCCCGCGCCGATCGCAAAGCCCACGTTGGCCTGGGTCAGCGCCGGTGCGTCGTTGACGCCGTCGCCGACCATGCCGACCTTCTTGCCCGTGGCCTGCAGTTCCTTGATCTTCGCGGCCTTCTGCCCTGGCAATACATCGGACAGCACGCTGTCGATGCC
>JBDTCA010000344.1:0-3910 GCA_039923815.1 Caldimonas sp.
CCGCGCCTGGCCTCGCACTGGAAGCGCGCCTTCACGGCGCACGCGGCCGGCTGGACGGCCTGGATCCTGAGCCCCGACATGAAGCTGCCGGGCGCGATGCGCCTGAAGGAATCGCGGCGCGTGCCGATGTGGAACGGCCCGATCGAATGTCGTCTCTTCCGGTTCGACCTCGTCGCCGGCTCGGCCCGCAAGGCAGCCACGCCGCCGTTGCCGGAGCCTTCGCCGTAAGCGCGCCGTCGCTCTCGTCCTGAGCGAGCGCGTCAGGCCGACCGGTAGCGGCGGCGATTCATTGCGAACCAGCCCAGCACCACCACGATCGCCACCACGGGCAGCACCGAACCGGCATTGAGCAGCGTCCAACCCTGCGTCGTCACCAGCGCGCCGGAGCTGAACGAGGTCACCGTCATGGTCGAGAACACGGTGGTGTCGAGGGCCGCCTGTGCGCTCGTCTTTTCCTCGGGTCGGTAGGCGGTGGTGAAGAGCGAGGTGCCACCGATGTAGAGGAAGTTCCAGCCGACTCCGAGCGTGAAGAGAGCGACCAGGAAGTGCGCCAGTTCGACGCCCGACAGCGCCACGGCGATGCAGACGACATTGAGCGCGACGCCTGTCGACATGACCTTGACGGCGCCGAAGCGCTTGATCAGGTGACCGGTGAAGAAGCTCGGCACGAACATTCCCAGCACATGCCACTCGAGCACCAGCGCCGTGCTGGAGAACGGGTGAGCATGCATCGCCATGGCGATCGGCGTCGCCGCCATCAGCAGGTTCATGACGCCGTAGCCGAATGCACAGGCGACGACGGCGACCACGAACACCGGCTGCGCCGCGATCTCGCGCAGCGGCCGGCCCGGCGCCGCGGCCGTGGGTACGGCGAGCGGCGGAAACGACAGCAACGACATCGTCAGCAGCGAGCAGAAGGCGACGCCGGCCAGCGCGAGGTAGGCGCCGGCGAACTCGGTCGGCAGGGCGTTGCGCGTCGCCAGCGCCAGGTTCGGGCCGGCCACGGCACCGAGGATGCCGCCAGCCAGCACCCACGAGATGGCGCGCTCCTTGAAGGCCGGCGCAACGATCTCGGTCGCGGCGAAGCGGTAGAGGCCGGCGTTGGCGTTGTAGTAGCCCGCCATCGTGGTACCGGCGACCAGCCACCAGAACTCGTGGTGGCTGGCGGCCCAGGCGCAGAGCGCCGTCGTCGCCATCGCCACGCCGAGGCCGACCTGGAAAGCGCGCTTGCGACCCCAGGCACGCTGGTGCCGGCCGACCAGGGTCGCGAACATGGCCCCGCCCGCGACGTAGGCGGTCACGGGCAACGTCGCCATCCACGGCGCTGGTGCGAGCGCCAGACCGACCAGCCCGTTGATGGCAATGAAAGCGACGTTGTTGGTGAGAAAGAAGCCCTGACAGAGCGTGAGAAGCAGCAAGGCGCGGTTCATGACGGCTGCCCCGCGGTCTCGATCGCCAGCCAGGCCAGCCACGCCAGCGGCGCCGTGTCGGCGCGGAGCACGCGTGGGCCGAGGCGGGTGCGAGCGAACCCGCAGGCAACAGCCGCTCGCTCCTCGTCGTCGCTGAGGCCGCCCTCGGGGCCGCTCAGGACGACGATCTCGGGCAGCGTCGGTTGGACAGGTGCCGATGGCGCAGCCGCGACTGCGGGCGGCGCCGCCGCTTCGGCGGCAGCGTCGAAGCTGAGGACGACGCGATGCGCCGCGATGCGCCCGCGCTCGCCGTCGAGCCAGGCCGGGAAGGGTTGCATTGCCATGACGCGAGTCACGCGAGAGCGCCCGCATTGCTCGCTGGCCGAGGCCGCGATGCCGGCCCAGTGGCGCCGCTTCGCTTCGGCACGCTCGCCGGCCAGGCGCAGCACCGAGCGTTCGCAGAGCAGCGGCTGGATCGCGGCAGCGCCGAGCTCGCAGGCCTTCTCCACGAAGGCGTCCATGCGGTCGTTGGCCGGCGCACCGATCGCCAGCGTCACCGCGAACGGCAGCTCGCGATCGACCGGACGAGGCGCACCGAGCCGGACCTCGACCTCGCTGCGCGTCATGCGCGTCACGGTCGCGGACCAATCGGCGCCGTCGTCGCCGTTGAAGAGGGTCATGGCGCTGCCTGGCTGCAACCGCAGGACCTGGACATGGCGGGCGGCCGCTGCCGGCAGCACGAGCGTGGCATCTTCGGCAAAGGGGGCAGCGACGTGAAGGCGGGGCGGCATGGCGGCGGCGGGACTCAGTGGATTCGACCGGTGATGCGGCGGCGCCATTGTCGCAACGTCGTTCGCATCGCACGCAAGCTGCGCCAGACTGCCGACGCGCGCAGCGCCACGAGCACGCGCTCCTTGGTCGTGCGCCACCAGCCGAGGCCGCGCGCGAACCAGGCGAATTGCATGAGCTGCGTTTCGACGAGGAGGAACAGGCGGCCGACAAGCGCGGTGCCGATCAGCTTCGCGGCAACGATGACCGCGATGCCGAGCGGCGCCCGACCCTCCTCGATCAACCAGAGCGCGGCCAGCTTGACCGGAACAAGCGCCACGGCAGGCACCAGAAACAGTGCCAGCGCGAGCCGCGGAGGCGCGGCGCGGATGCGGGCCTCGAGCCAGGCCAGCGGTGGCCAGCGCCCCAGGCGCGCCGCCCACGCGGTCAAGGGCCGCCAGCCCCATTCCTCGATGAAGATGAAAAGCGCGGCCAGGCCGAGCAGCGCGGCACGAAGCAGATGCCAGAGCGAGTGGAGAAACTTCACGCCCCCATTCTTGCGCGCGCCACCGACCATCGCGGCTCGCGCCGCCGCGCCTCATCCGCCGTAGAGGGTTCGTCTCGCGTCGGCCGCCACCGCCTCGCCCTTGCGGTCGCGGATCAGGTCGAGCGTGCGTTGGGCAACGGCCTGGAGCTCCTCGGCGGTGCCCGCCTTCTCGACGGCCAGTGTCAACGTGAAGCCGCGCAGGCCGAGATGCGCCGAGATCAGGCGCGTCAGCGCCGCGGTGAACTGGCCATAGTCGAGCGACGTTTCCGGCAGCGCCTGCGGCACCGTCGACAGATCGACATGGACTTCGCGCGGCGCATTGCCGACCGTGACCCCGCCGGCGGCCGGTGCGATGAGATCGAGCTTGCGCAGCTCCTGGAAATCCTCGGCGGTGATGCCGACCAGATTGGCAAGCAGCATCTCTTCGGATTTGCCACCGTCGATGAGGAGAAGCAGGTTGCGGCGCGCCCGATCCTTGATCAGCGCTCTCGTCTGCATCTCGACGCGTCCGGCGTCGGTCTTGGCCCAGATCACCGGATTGGTCCCGTTCCCTTCATGCATCCCGGTCCACTGCCGTGATACGGCGTGGCCTTCGACATGGGCCGCAATGTATCAGCAGCAGGACTCCGGAACCGCTGTTTTCGGCTCACGCTTTGTCTCGTAATTCACGCCGCAGAATCTTGCCGACGTTGGTCTTCGGCAACTCGGTGCGGAATTCGACCACCTTGGGTCGTTTGTAGCCGGTGAGGTTGGCCTCGCAATACGCGCGCACGCTGGCTTCGGTGACCGACGGGTCTTTCTTGACGATCACCAGCTTGACCGCCTCGCCGGCCTTCGCATCGGCGACGCCGACCGCCGCGCACTCGAGGATGCCGGGCATGTGCGTGATGACATCCTCGACCTCGTTGGGATAGACATTGAAGCCGCTGACCAGGATCATGTCCTTCTTGCGATCGACGATCTTGAAGTAGCCGCGTTCGTCCACGACGCCGATGTCCCCGCTGCGAAAGAAGCCGTCGGCGGTCATCACCTTCTCGGTCTCGTCGGGGCGCTGCCAGTACCCGGCCATCACCTGCGGACCCCGGATGGCGATCTCGCCCGGCGTGCCCATGGCGACCTCGACGCCGTCATCGTCGAGCAGCTTCATCTCGGTGTTGGGCATCGGCAGACCGATGTTGCCGCTGTA
>JBDTCA010000345.1:0-8738 GCA_039923815.1 Caldimonas sp.
GCACCAGGCTGCGCAGCCACGGCCAGTCGATGTCGGCGCCGATGCCGCGCAGCAGCGTCAGGCTGGCGAGCACCTCGAGGATGAAGATGGCCGGCACGACCTGCGCCGGCGACACCAGCAGGGCGAGTCCGGCGACGCTCAGCGCCGAAAAGCCGAAGCCCGCGAAGCCGCGCACGACACCGGCCGCGAGCACGATGACGAGGCCGGCGGCGAGGATGAGAGGCGAGGTCGGCAACCACGGAAAAGACAGGATGGGCATGGCGCGACTCTGCCACCGCGGTCCGCTGCGGCCGCGATGCCGCGGCAGAATCGGGGCCGGAAGGACGATCGATGGCGAAGAAGCAGGCCCACGTCAGCGAGACGCCGGCGACGCAGTGGCTGCGCCGCGCCGGCGTCGCCTTCAGCGAGCACGTCTACGACTACGTCGATCGCGGCGGCACGGCGGAGTCGGCGAGCCAGCTCGGCGTCGCCGAGCACGCCGTCATCAAGACGCTGGTGATGCAGGACGAGCAGGCGCGGCCGCTGATCGTGCTCATGCACGGCGATTGCCAGGTCAGCACCAAGAGCCTGGCGCGCGAGATCGGCGCCAGGTCGGTCCAGGCCTGCGCGCCTGAGATCGCCGAGCGGCACAGCGGCTACCAGGTGGGCGGTACGTCGCCCTTCGCGACGCGCAAGGCGATGCCCGTCCACGTCGAGGGCACGGTGCTCGCGCTCGAACGCATCTTCATCAACGGCGGCCGCCGTGGCTACCTGATCGGCATCGCGCCGTCGGTGCTCGTCGACGTGCTCGGCGCCCGAACCGTGCACTGCGCCAACCCGGCCTGACCCGGCGGCGCCGACGCGGCATCAGAATCGCGTTCCATGTCGACCGCCTTTCCCTACCTCTCCCTCATCGCCGGCTACCTGATCGGCTCGCTCTCGTTCGCGGTGCTCGTGAGCCGCGCCATGGGCCTGGCCGATCCGCGCAGCTACGGCTCGGGCAACCCGGGGGCGACCAACGTGCTGCGCACCGGCAACCGGACCGCGGCCATCGTGACGCTCGCGCTCGATGTCCTCAAGGGCGCGGTGCCGGTGCTGCTCGCGCGCTGGCTCGGGCCCCGCTTCGGCCTGGCCGAAGACGGCAGCCAGCTGGCCTGGTGCGCGGCGCTGGCCGGCTTCGGCGCCTTCGTCGGTCACCTCTGGCCGCTGTACTTCCGCTTCAAGGGCGGCAAGGGCGTCGCCACCGCCGCCGGCATGCTGCTGGCGCTCAATCCGTGGCTCGGCCTGGCGACGCTTGCGACCTGGATCATCGTCGCTGCCTTCATGCGCTACTCGTCGCTGGCCTCGATCGTGGCCGCCGTGTTCGCGCCGTTCTACCAGGTCCTCATCTGGGGCGCCGGCCCCGAGGCCCTGGTCATCTTCGTGATGTCGCTGCTGCTGGTCTGGCGCCACGCGGCCAACATCTCGAAGCTGCTCGCCGGCACCGAGAGCCGACTCGGGCCGAAGCAGGCGGCACCGGTCAGGCCGCGCCGCCGCTAGCCATCCCGCGGTCGGCGGGCGTAGCTGCAGCCGTGGTCATGCTCGATGACGTCGGGCTGCCGTCCCGAGGCACCGCAGCGTGAACAGGTCAGCGTGCCGCCGAGCAGGCCGACCGGCGAATAGAACAGGATCTGTCGACCCTGCGCCGCCGTGATCGCGTCGATCGCGGGGCGTGCATCCGCTGATACAGGGATCGAGAGGGGCGTCGACTTCGTCTCCATGGGTGGCGGTGTCGCGGTCATTCGGGTGGCACGGCCGCTCAGAACGGCACGGCGAAGCTGTGGTCGTACTGGACGCCGTTGTCGGTGCCGTCGGGCGTGCTCTTGTTGAAGCCGGGATCGACCTGCACGAACCGGCCCTCGTGCTGCATGAAGAGCGCGCTCAGTCCGGCATGGTGGCCACGCTCGTCTCGGACGACGACGCGCACGATGTCGCCGCGCTGGGCACCGGGCAAGGGGATGGAGGCGGTGCTGTTGTTGCAGTAGGAGCCGGGGTTGAAGAAGACCTGCGTGCCGTTCAGGTAGACGGTGAGCGAGTCGTCGTTGTTGATGGCGCCGCCGGGCGCGGAATCGCAGTAGCCGCCGGGCCCACCGTAGAGCGAGTAGCCGTTGGTCTTGTGCAGCGTCACCGCGGCGCTGACCGTGGTCCCGAGCTTGGGGCCGCGCGCCGCGTCGCAATTCGAGCCGGAGAAGGCCTCGACGGACACGGTGTCGGTGGCGCCGTCGGTGGCGCCGTCCTTGTAGACGAACAGCGCCTTCGGGCTCGACGAGCAGTAGTCGGTCTGGTGCGTGCGCGATCCGCCGCCGATCTCGTTGAGCTCGCCGACCTGCGTGGTCGTCGACCAGTGGAAGCTGTAGCCCGAGATGTCGTCGACGCCGACGACGGTGGCCGTGAGCACCACCGTGCCGCCGACGTCGATCGTCGTCGCCGGCGGGTTGAGCGTGACCCTGGCGGCGTTGACGGCCACCCTCCACTGGTCGGCCCGGTCGGCGTAGGCGAGGTCGCGAACGTAGACGCTGGAGTCGAACACCTGCAGGATGCCACCGGCGGCATTCATGAGGCCGTTGAACGAGTCGAGCAGGTTCTGCGCCGGCACCGCGTCGGCGTGCAGCGTCGCGTTGTAGTGGACGACCGCACGCTCGAAGGCGCTGGTGATGATGGTGCGCAGCGTGCCCAGATTGGCGACGGTCGTCGTCAGGTCGACGCCCGCATCGAACCATTGGCCCTTGGTGATCTTGTCGGCGATGGCCGGATCGGTGGCGGCGTAGGCGATGAAGTCCGACGTCACGTTCGTGACGATGTCGGCGAGGAACTCCCGCTGGGCGCCGTTCTGGCCCGCAGTGAAGTCGATCTGGCCGGCGCCGAGGAGGGCGTTGGTGACGGTGGGCACCAGGAAGTCCTTGACGAAGCCGCGGAGCGAGACCTCGGTGAGGGCAAGCTTCTGCCGGTCGGTGAGATCGCCCGAGGTGCCCGCGAAGGCACCGGGGCCGACGACGGTGATGCGATAGCTCGTCTTCTCCGAGCCGTCGACCAGCGGCAAGGCGAAGCTGCTGCTCGAGGTGGGCGCATAGGCGCTCGGCTGGTTGCCGTAGTAGGCCGAGACGATGTCGCTCACCGCACCGGTGACGCCGCCGTTGACGCCGACGACGGGGTCGACGTCGAAGTCGGTGAGGTCCAGCGGATCGGCGACGTCGACGCCGCCGCTGCTGTGCGAGATGCGCGCGACGAACGCGTGGGCGCGACGCCGGAATTCGTTGGTGATGTGGGCGGCGAACGGCGGGTCCTGGAGTACGGTGATGCCGCTCTGCTGCTGTGGCTCGATGAGCACCCCTTCGAGGCGGCGCTCGTCCTTCATCGCGCGGGCCGTGCGAGTCGCGCGGCTGTTCGAGAACACCTCCCTGGCGAAGGAGGAGAGCGCCAGCGTGAGGCCGGCGTCGCGCGTTGCGAAGGCGTCGACGTTTCTCGCCAGGGCGTCCCGCACGGCCAGTTCAACGGCGCCGATGCCGGGTGCCGCCGGCATGCCTTCGATCAGCGCCGTGCGGTCGACGACGTTGAGCGTCAGCGCGCCGTTGAGCGCGAAGTAGGCCAGCACGTGGGCCGTCGTCGCGGCACTGATCGTGGTGTGGGTGGCGTCGATCCAGCCCATCAGCATGGGGTGGCCGGCGGCGTTGTTGGCGATGGCGAGCTGGGCGCCGTTGTCGTAGGCCGTGACCGTGACGGCACCGGTGGCCGTCGGCGTGGCCGCGCCGACCGAGGTGACCACGGTGAGCTTGTCGGCCGTCAGCGCCACACCGGCGGGCAGGACCACGGTGGCCGAGCGCACCGCGGTGCCCACCACCGGCACGAGCAGCGTCGTGGCCGGCGCCGGCGTCTCGCCGCTGGGAGCGGTGGAGGTTCCTGAATCGCCACCACCGCCGCAACCGGCGAGGAGCAGTGCGCCAGCCAGAGCCGAGGCCAGGCCGAGGGCGAGGGCGGAGCGAAGGACGGGGCGGTGGTGCATGGAAGGTCCGGGTTGGAGTGGAATGCAGCGCAGTCTGGCGAGGCCACCGTCAGCGGAGCGTCAGCGGCCGCCGGCATACTTCATCGGCCTTCTTCAGCGCATGACCGAACTGCCCCCCGAACCGCCCGGATCCGCCGGCATCCACGTTCGCCTCCACGGGGCGGCCCGGGTCAGGCAGGGCGCCATCGTCGTGTCGCTCGAGCGCAAGCAGGCGGCTGCAGTCGCCTGGCTGGCCGGCCACGGACCGACGCCACGGGGTCGGCTGGCAGGTTTGCTCTGGCCCTCGGCCAGCGAGGAGCGGGCCCGCGGCAACCTGCGCCAGAGCCTCTCGAAGCTGCGCCAGAGCGGCGCCGACCTGATGAACGACGAGCGCGGTGTGCTCTCGCTCGCCAGCGAGGTGACGCTCGAACCCCCACCCGCCGGCGCGGCCTGGCTCGATGCGTTCGACTACGCCGACTGCAGCGAGCTCATGGCCTGGCTCGAAGCCGAGCGCGAGTCGCACCGTACGCTGGGCCGCCAGGCCATGCTCGCCGAGGTGCGCGCAGCCGCCCGCAGCGGCGCGCTCGATCTCGCCCTCATCCGCGCCGAAGCCTTGCTCGCGATCGACCGCGAATCCGAGGAGGCCTTTCGTGCCCTGATGGAAGTCTTCTACCTCCGCGGCGACCGCTCGGCGGCGATCGCCGTCTGGGACCGCTGCCGCGACATGCTGCGAGGCCTCTACGGCGTGCTGCCGTCGGCAGCGACGCAGCGGCTCGGCCAGACCATCGTCGACTCGGTCGCCGCGGTTGCGATGCCGGCGCCGACGGAGATTCCGGTGACGGTGCTGCGGCCGCCCCGGTTGGTCGGCCGAGCCGGCATCGTCGAATCACTGGTGGCGGCCTGGCGGGCCGGCGACGCGGTGTGCGTGAGCGGCGAGGGCGGCGTCGGCAAGAGTCGGGTCCTGGCCGAGTTCGCCGCCGCCATCGGCCCGTGTGCGACGGTGGCGGCGCGGCCCGGCGATGCGGCGGTGCCCTATGCGTCGCTGAGCCGGCTGGTGCTGGCCGCCGTCGAACGCTTCCAGCCGGAGCTCGACGCGGTTGCCATCGACGGCATGGTGCGCCTGCTGCCGCAGACCGCGCATGCGCTCGGTCGCGGCGACGCCGGACCCGGGCCGCTGCGCACGCCGCACGAGCGCGCCGAGGCCGTGCGCGCGCTGGCGTCGGTGCTTCGCTCATGTGTCGATCGAGGTTGCGCGGCGTTCGTCTTCGACGACCTGCAGTTCGCCGACCGGGCCAGCGTCGAAGCCCTGCAGGCACTGATCGAGCGCGGCGCCGGGTCGCTGCCGTTGCCGTCCCGGCTGGCGCTCGGTAGCCGCAGCGAGGAGCTGGTGCCCCACGCGCTTGCGCTCGTCGCTTCGCTCGAGTCGTCACGCTGCCTGGTTCACGTGGCGCTCCATCCACTCGGCGAGAGCGAGGTGCTCGAACTGATGCACAGCCTCGATCTGCCAGGCTTCGATGCCGCCGTTCAGGCGCCTCGGCTGCGCCGCCGCGTCGGCGGCAATCCGGCCTTCCTGCTCGAGTCGGTCAAGCTGGTCGCTGCGCTCGGCCAGCTCGGCGATGTCGACCAGGCGCTGCCGGTGCCGCCCGGCATCGAGGCCGTCGTCGAACGGCGGCTGGCGCTGCTCTCGGTCGAGGCGCGTCACATCGCCGGGCTCGCGGCCGTGGCCGGCGAGAGCTTCAGCGTCGCCATGGCGGGCCGGGCGCTGGCGCGGCCGCTGGCCGAGCTGAGCGGGCCGCTGCGCGAGCTCGAGGTGCGCCAGGTGCTGTACGGCCGCCAGTTCGTCCACGACGTCGTTGCCGGCGCGGTTCGCAGCACGGTGCCGGCCGCAGTGGCGGAGATGCTGCATCGCTTTGTCGCCGAGGAACTGGAGCACTTCGGCGGCGAGCCGGCGGTGATTGCCGGCCACTGGCACGCGGCCGGCGAGTGGCACCGCGCCGGCGACCAGTATCTCGCCGCCGCTGCGCGCGCCCGCCATGCCGTGCGGCCGGCCGAACTGGCGCGCCAGCTCGATGCCGCGGCCGAGGCCTACGGCCGCTGCGGGGCCCAGGCGGCGCGCTTCGCAGCGCTCCGAGAACGCATCCTGGTCTCGATGGCGCCCGACTACATGCTCACCCGCCAGGCCCAGCTGGCCCGCCTGCAGGCCGAGGCCGCCGGCGAGGAGCAGGTGCTGCAAGCCTTGCTCGAGACCGTCTCGTGGGACGCCGATCACGTCCGCTCGAAGACCCTGGCGCTGGCCGAAGACGGTCTGGCGCGCGCCCGGGCCCTGGCGCTGCCGCGGCTGGTGTTCGAGTTCGCGCAACCGGTGGCCTGGCAGCTCGCTGCCGCAGGCGAGGGGGGTCGTGCGCTGGAGGTCATCGATGCCCAGCGTGACTGGGTGCTGTCGCAGGACGATCTCGCGCTGCAGGCGCGTTTCCACGTGGCTCGCTCCGGCACCCTCGCCTTCTCGGACCGGCTTGCGGAGGCCATCGACGACACCGAGCGCGGCATCGCCGTGCTGCGCGCTGCCGACGACACGCTGCAGATGCTGCCGCTGCTCGCCAACCTCGGCCTGTTCCGCTCCTGGCGCGGTGAATTCGACGTGGCGCGGTCGGTTCTCGCCGAAGCCGCGGCGCTGCGCGACCGCCTGCACGGCAGTGGCACGGCGCTGATCATCGACCTCCATCTCGGCGCCGCGCTGCGCGACCTCGGCCGTCACGACGAGGCGCTGGCCATGCTGGAGGCGGCGGTCGACCAGTACCGCGTTCAGCTGGTCGCCGATGGCGAACTTCTCACCGATCTCGTCGTCGGCGAGAACCACCTGGCGCAGCTCTGGTTGACACTCGGTCGCCACGACCTTGCCGATGCCGCGATGGCCGCCGACGACGCCACCACCGACCTTCGTTTTCGCACCCGCCGGACGACGCTTCGAGTCCGCTCGGCACGGCTCGCCGGCCATCGCGACCCGCAGCTCGTCGAGTCGCTCCGTACGCAACTCGAGGCCCTGCCGGCATCCTTCGCGCGCTGCCTCGCCGGCCTCGAGCTGGCGAAGTCATCGCCTCCGGAACGGGCGATCGCCGAGCTCGCCCGACACGATGACGCCGTCGTGATGCGAGAACGCCCCGGGCTGCATCTGCATCTGCTCGGCCTGCGACTCGACGCGGCCCGCGCCGTCGGTGACGCCGCGATGGCGGGTGCGTGCGTCGACGCCATGCTCGCCATCGATGCGAGCGTCGGGCCGTTCGATGCCGACCCCGTCGACCTCTGGGCCGCGGTGCACGCGTGGCTGGTCGACGCCGGCGACACGGTTCGCGCACCGGAGGCCGCCGCTCGCGCCGGTCGCTGGGTCGGCAACTCGGAACCCGGCAGCTCCGTGCCGAAAGCACCGGCGTTCGCGCGTCGACGTCAGGAAGCGCTGCGCCGGCTCGGCATCGCGGCCCCGAAGTTCAGTAGCTGATTCCCATCGCGTCGCGCACCTCGCGCATGGTCTCGCGCGCCACCGTCCGGGCGCGCTCGGTGCCGACCTCGACGATCCAGTGCACCTGCTTCGGGTTGCTCAGGTAAGGCTCGGCGCGCTCGCGCCACGGCGCCTGCTCGGCGAGGATGGCGTCGATCACCGGCTGCTTGCAGTCGAGGCAGCCGATGGCAGCGGTCGTGCAGCCGTGGACGACCCAGGCCTTGGTCTCGTCGTTCGAGTACACCTGATGGAGCTGCCAGACCGGGCACTTCTCCGGGTCGCCCGGGTCGGTGCGATGGACGCGCGCCGGGTCGGTCGGCATGCGCCGGATCTTCTTCGTGACCTCGGCCGGCTCCTCGCGCATCGCGATCGCGTTGCCGTAGCTCTTGCTCATCTTCTCGCCATCGAGGCCGACGAGCTTCGAGGTCTCGGTCAGCAGCACGTCGGGCTCGACGAGGATCGTCTTGCCGGTGCCCCGGAGGTGGCCTTCGAGACGCTCGCGGTCGTCGGCGCTGAGCGCGCCGCTCGCGGCGACGAGCGCCCGGCCGCGCTCGAGCGCGGCCGTGTCACCGGCCTGCGTGAACGCGTGGCGGGCCGACTCGAAGGCCTTGGCGCCGTCCTTGCCGAGCTTCTTGACGGCGGCCTTGGCACGGGCCTCGAAGTCGGGCTCGCGGCCATACAGGTGGTTGAAGCGGCGTGCCACCTCGCGTGTGATCTCCACATGCGGCGCCTGGTCGACGCCGACCGGCACGAACGCCGCCTTGTACATGAGGATGTCTGCGGCCTGCAGGAGCGGATAGCCGAGGAAGCCGTAGGTCGCGAGATCGCGGTCCTTCAGCTTGTCGATCTGGTCCTTGTACGTCGGCATGCGCTCCAGCCAGCCGAGTGGCGTGCCCATCGCCAGCAGCGTGAACAACTCGGCGTGCTCCGGCAAACGGCTCTGGATGAACAGCGTGACCTTGTCGGGATCGAGGCCTGCCGCGAGCCAGTCGGTGACCATGTCGTAGACCGACTTCTCGATGACGCCGCGCTCTTCGTAGTGCGTGGTCAGCGCGTGCCAGTCGGCGACGAAGAAGAAGCACTCGTAGAGGTCCTGCAGTCGGACCCAGTTCTTGAGCGCGCCGTGCCAGTGGCCGAGGTGCATCGCACCGGTCGGGCGCATGCCCGAGAGGACGCGCCGCGCCGCCTCCGGCGCGGCCGCAGCCGCTTCGGTGTTCACTGCGGCGCCTGTCGTGAGGGGTTGATCGC
>JBDTCA010000346.1:0-10808 GCA_039923815.1 Caldimonas sp.
CGCTCGAGCCGGGTCGCGATCAGCGTGTCGATGGCAAAGGCGGCGGCGATCGGCGCAGTCACGAATTCATGCGTCGAGGTGACCAGCGCGAGGGCGTCGCCGCGCTGCCGGTGCGCGTCGACCAGCGCCACGGCTTCCGGCCGGATCGCCGGCGCGACGACCTCGCGCATGAAGCGTTCGTTCGCTGCGGCGAGCTCGCCGGTGCGCTTCGCTCGCAGCGGCGCAACGGCAAAGGCGACGTAGGCGTCGATGTCGAGGCACCCGGCCTGGTACTGCGCGTAGAAGACGTCGTTGCCATGGCGGAACGACTCGGCGTCGACCCAGCCGAGACGCGCCATGAAGTCGCCCCAGGCGTGATCGGAGTCGATCGGCAAAAGCGTGTGGTCGAGGTCGAAGAGCGCCAGGCTCGTTGCGGTGGAAAGCTCGGTCATGGCGATGCGGTCATGGCAACGCGGCCTCGGCGAGCATGAGCTTCAGCAACGGCACCGTGATCGGGCGCTGGGTCGACAGCGAGAAGGCATCGAGCCGGTCGAGCTGGGCCATGAGGTGCTTGAGGTCGCGGGTGAAACGAGTGAGCAGGTAGTCCATCACCTCGTCCGACAGGAGGGTCCCGCGGTGGTCGGCCTCGCGCCGCAGCGCCGCCCGAACCTCGGCCTCGCCGAGCGGCACCAGTGCGAACACATGGCCCCAGCCGAGCCGCGTGCGCAGGTCTTCACGTACCGCGAGGTCGACCGGCGGCAGCGCGCCGGCGGCCAGGACGGCGGCGCCGCGGCTGCTGGCGTCGACGAAGAGCGCGAAGGCGGCGTGCTGCTGGGCGGCGTCGTAGGCATGGCAGTCGTCGAGCACGAGCCAATCACGTTCGCCGGCGACCGACCAGGGTGTGGAATCGGCCGCCGAGCACCACGTCGCGTGCACTCCGCTTTCGCGCACGCGCTGGACGACGGCGTGCAGCAGATGCGTCTTGCCGCTGCCCGCGGGACCCCAGAGATAGACCGGTGGCGAGCCCGGCGCCAGTGCCTGCAGATGAGCGAGCGCGCCGGCGTTGGCGCCCGGCAGGAAGTTCTCGAAACTCTGCGAAGGTTCAGGGCCGATCGCCAGCGGGATCTGCTTCAATGCAGCCGCGACGCGTCGCCATGACCGAGATCGACGAGGCGCTCGGCGATCGCGATCCGGTCGGGTGCATGCGGAGCGCGCTCCAGGTACATCGACAGGTCGGCGGCCGCCGACTCGACGGCACCGAGTCGGGCCGCGGCGAGCCCTCGGTCGCGTCGTTCTTCCCACGCTTCGGGCAGCAGGATGACGAGCCGGTCCAGCACCTTCTTCAGGCGCGACCAGTCTTCGCCGTTGCGATGGATCTCCTTCAGGTTCCGCAGCATTCGAGCCAGGATGTCGCGCGGTGCTGCCGCCTGCAGGAACAGGCCGAGCGGAACCCGGTCACCGGCTTCGCGGCTCTGGCCGAGCGCGAGCGCCTGGCCGCGCCGATAAGGCACCAGCAGGTCATCGAGCGCGTCGCGCGACATCGACTGCCCGGTGAAGGGGTCGATGACGACGTCGCCTCGCGGCATCCGCAGCTTGACGAGAAAGTGGCCCGGAAACGAGATGCCGTTGGCGACCAGTCCGACCTGCGATGCGATCTCGACGTAGACCAGCGCCAGCGTGATCGGGATACCGCGCCTCGTCTCGAGTACCGTGTGCAGGTAGCTGTTGGCGGGGTCGTAGTAGTCGTTGACGTTGCCGGTGAAGCCGAGCTCCTGGAAAAAGAAGCGGTTCAGCAGACGCAGCCGTTGCATCGGCGCCGAGTCGACCGGGAGCCGCGCGCGCAGCCGGGCGGCGAGACCGTCGACCTCGGCCAGCACGCCCTGGCAATCGAGCGTCGGGTGCTCATCGTGCGCGATCGAGACGGCAGCCTCGAGCAGCGGCAGGCCGTCGTCTTCGGCGACCAGCGCGGCGAAGTATTCGAGTGCGGTGGGCGGGTGCAGCAGCAGGCGGCCGGGCATGCGGCAAGTTTAAAGGCGCTGCCGCGATCAGGCTCGGCGGACGAAGTCGCCCGGCCGCACGCCGGCGATCCAGAGCACCCCGAAGTAGGCGAGACCCGCACCGCCCAGCGCCGCCGCAAGCCACGCGACGCGTATGCCGTCATGGCCCGCCAGGCCGGTCCAGTCGACCACCGCGGCCGCGCCGGCCAGCCAGGCGCTCAGGACGATCGTCGCCACCGCGACCTTCAGGGCGAAGCGCGGCCAGCCGGGCTCCGGCTTGTACCAGCCGCCGCGGCGCAGGCCGATGAAAAGCCAGACCGCGTTGATCGTGGCGCCGAGGCTGACCGACAACGCCAGACCGGCGTGGCCGAACACCGGCACGAAGACCGCGTTCATGGCCTGCGTCAGCACCAGCACGATGACGGCGATCGTGACCGGCGTGCGCATGTCCTGGCGCGCGTAGAAGCCAGGCGCCAGGATCTTCACCCCGATGATGCCGACGAGGCCGACGCCATAGCCGCGCAGCGCCGCGGCGGTCCTGGCGACGTCGACGGCGTCGAACCGGCCGTGCTGGAACAGCGTCGCGATCATGGCGTCGGGGAAGAAGACGAGTGCCGCCGCACAGGGTAACGCCAGCATCAGCGTCAGCCGCAAGCCCCAGTCGAGCAGGCCCGAATACGAGGCGGCGTCGCCACGGCCCTGCGCTGCCGAGAGCTGCGGAATCAGCACCGAGCCGAGCGCCACGCCGAGCAGTGCGCTCGGAAACTCCATCAACCGGTCGGCATAGAAGAGCCACGAGACAGCGCCGACGCCCTGGTGCGACGCGATCTGGGTGTTGATGAGGATCGACAGCTGCGCCACCGAGACGCCCAGGAGCGCCGGCGCCATCTGCCGCAGCACGAGGCGAACACCGGGGTGCGCCCATGCGGCACGCAAGGAGCCCAGGCCGAGACCGATGCGCGGCAGGTGGCCGATGCGCAGCAGCGCCGGAACCTGCAGCGCGAGCTGCAGCACACCGCCGAGCATCACGCCGGCGGCGAGCGAATAGATCTGCGGGATGCCGGCGCGGCCGAACACCGGGGCCAGCGCCAGCACGGCGACGATCATCGAGACATTGAGCAGCACCGGCGTCGCGGCCGGGATCGCGAAACGCTTCCAGACGTTGAGCACGCCGGCCGAGAGGGACACCAGCGAGATGAAGCCGATATAGGGAAACATCAGTCGTGTCATCACGACGGCCTCGTCGCGGCGCTCGAGCCCCGATGCCATCAACCAGACGACGAGCGGGGCGGCGACGACTCCGATCGCGCAGGTGACGACGAGCGCCCAGAACAGGATCGTGGCGACGGCGTCGATCAGGCGCTGAGTCGTCTCGTCGCCCTCGGTGGCGCGGGCGCGGGCCAGCGTGGGCACGAAAGCCTGAGTGAAGGCACCTTCGCCGAACAGGCGCCGCAGCAAATTCGGGATGCGAAAGGCGACGTTGAAGGCGTCGAAGGAAGCACCGGCGCCGAACAGGGCCGATACGACCATGATCTGGAGCAGGCCGGTGATCCGCGAGCCCAGCGTGAACAGGGAAATCGTCGACGCGGCACGCAGCAAATTCATGAGGCCGAATGCTATACTCGTCGTCTTTGCCGAAATTAGACAGAACACCGCATGGCCACCGCTACCAAAGCCAAGAAGAAGACAGCCCGCAGCGCCTCCGGCCTGAAGCGCGCTCGCCAGGACATCAAGCTCAACGCTGCCAACACTGCGCTGCGCTCGCACTTCCGCACCGTCATCAAGAACGTGCAGAAGGCCGTCGATGCAGGTGACAAGGCCAAGGCCACGGAGCTCTTCAAGATTGCACAGCCGGTGATCGATTCCGTCGCCGACAAGAAGCTGTTCCACAAGAACAAGGCAGCGCGCCACAAGAGTCGCTTGTCCGCCAAGGTGAAGGCCCTGGCCGTCGCGGCCTGAACGGTTCTGCCCGGCTCCACCGAAAGGCCCGCTTCGCGGGCCTTTTTCATGCGCCGTCGGAACAAGGTCGAGGCCCTGTCTCGCTTTACGTCACGACGCCTGTCGTCGCCCCCTTACCCGGAAGTCGTCGGCAGAGTCTTCACAGCCCCGCCGTGGCGGCCGGGCCGTACGGATCTTCAATCACGACGAGGTCGTTGTCGCGCGCGAAGTGCATGACGAAGTCCCAGGCCATCGGCTCCATGTCGCGGAGCGCAGCGTCGACGATCACACCCTTGACGCCACCCACCAGGCGCGGAACGCAGTAGGGCGAGTAGCCGATGAAGGCAGCACGACCGCCGGCCGATCCGTCGGGCCGGAAGCACGACATGGCGCCGGCCAGGCGCTCGGCCCAGTCGCTCGGCCGAAAGGTCTTGCCGTCGCGCGTCAGGCCCTGGATGAAGACTAGTCTCGGCTCGGCCACGGCAAGATTGTCGCTGTCGACCGCCTCGGCTGCTGCACTGCAACAAGGCAGCGCTTCACGGGCCGTCGACCTTTAGAATCCGCCCTCCTTCGAATTGGTGGAGCGACGCTCATGAACGCGCCTGAAAGGCTTCCCGCCGCCCCGGCTTCCCGGCCCGACCCCGCCACAGCGGAGCCGCACGTGATGAAGACCTACGGCCGATTGCCGATTGCGCTGGCCCATGGCGAAGGCTGCTGGCTCTGGGACACGAACGGCAAGAAGTACCTCGACGGGCTCGCCGGCATCGCCGTCAACACGCTCGGGCACAACCACCCGAAGCTGGTGCCGGCTCTGCACGACCAGGTCGCCAAGATCATCCACAGCTCGAACTACTACCTGGTGCCGCTGCAGGAGCAGTTGGCCGCCAAGCTGTGCGAGCTGTCGGGCATGACGAACGTCTTCTTCTGCAATTCCGGACTGGAAGCGAACGAGGCGGCGCTGAAGATCGCGCGCAAGTTCGGCCACGACAAGGGCATCGACCGGCCCGAGATCGTGGTCTATGAAGCGGCGTTTCACGGCCGCTCGATCGCGACGTTGTCGGCCACCGGCAACCCGAAGGTGCAGGCCGGCTTCGGACCGCTCGTGGAGGGCTTCGTGCGGGTCCCGCTGAACGATTCGAAGGCGATCGATGAGGTGGCACGGACGCGCCCTAACGTGGTCGCCGTGTTTCTCGAAGTGATCCAGGGCGAAGGCGGCATCCGCCCGGCGACGACGACCTATCTGCAGGAAGTGCGCCGCATCTGCGACGAACACGGCTGGCTGCTCATGCTTGACGAAGTGCAGTGCGGCATGGGCCGCACCGGCAAGTGGTTCGCGCACCAGTGGGCCGGCATCAAGCCCGACGTCATGCCGCTCGCCAAGGGCCTCGGCTCGGGCGTTCCGATCGGCGCCGTCGTCTGCGGGCCGCGCGCCGCCGACGTCATGGGCCCGGGCAACCACGGCACCACCTTCGGCGGCAATCCGCTGGCGATGCGCGCCGGCGTCGAGACGCTGCGCATCATGGAAGAAGACGGCCTGCTGAAGAACGCCGCAGAGGTCGGCGGCTTTCTCAAGGCGGAACTGCAGCGCGAGCTCGCCGGCGTCGCGGGCGTCGTCGAGATCCGCGGCCAGGGCATGATCCTGGGCATCGAGCTCGACCGCCCGTGCGGCGTGCTGCTCGGCCGCGCCGCCGAGGCGGGCCTGATGATCAGCGTGACCGCCGATCGCGTCGTGCGGCTGCTGCCGCCGCTCATCTTCGGTCGCGCCGAGGTGGCGCAGCTCACGGCCATCCTGTGTCCGCTGATCCGCAGCTTTCTGGCCGAGCCGGCAGCCGCCTGATCGCCACGACCAGAACGTCGACCTCGCTCATGAAGCCCGGCATGACCCTCAGCAAGCATTTCCTGCAGATCCGGGACCTTCGCGCCGAGGAATACGCCTACCTGTTCGAGCGCGCTGCCGAGATCAAGAAGCGCTTCAAGAACTACGAGAAGTACACACCCCTCGTCGACCGCACGCTGGCGATGATCTTCGAGAAAGCCTCGACGCGAACCCGCGTCAGCTTCGAGGCCGGCATGTACCAGATGGGTGGTTCCGTCGTGCACCTGACCACCGGCGACACCCATCTCGGCCGCGCCGAGCCGGTGGAAGACACCGCCAAGGTGATCAGCCGCATGGTCGACATCGTGATGATCCGCACCTTCGAGCAGGCCAAGCTCGAGGCCTTCGCCGCCAACTCGCGCGTGCCGGTGATCAACGGGCTGACCAACGAGTACCACCCGTGCCAGATCCTGGCCGACGTGTTCACCTGCATCGAGCACCGCGGCAGCATGGCCGGCAAGGTCGTGGCCTGGGTCGGCGACGGCAACAACATGGCCGCGACCTGGCTGCAGGCCGCCGACATCCTCGGCTTCAAGCTGCACCTCAGCACGCCAGGCGGCTACGAGATCGACGCCGCTGCGGCCGGCGTCGCGCGCGCCGACTGCTTCGCCACCTTCCGCGATCCGCTCGACGCCTGCCGCGGCGCCGACGTCGTCACCACCGACGTCTGGACCAGCATGGGCTACGAAGCCGAGAACGCCGAACGCAAGAAGGCATTCGCCGACTGGTGCGTCGATCGCGAGATGATGTCCGTGGCCCGGCCCGATGCGCTCTTCATGCACTGCCTGCCGGCGCATCGTGGCGAAGAGGTCGAGGCCGAAGTCATCGACGGCCCGCAGTCCGTGGTCTGGGACGAGGCGGAGAACCGCATGCATGTCCAGAAGGCGCTCATGGAGTACCTTCTTCTCGGCAGGATCGGCTGACGCCCGAACCGCTCAGGGAATATCTCCCGCCGGGACGGACCGGCTGACGGGCATCGCCCACGTCACCATCGCAACACCAGCGCAGGCGACCGCCATCCCGGCCCACATCAACGGCGTCGGCGCCACGCCGAAGACAGCCCATTCGCCCAACGCCGCAACCGGCGGCGTCAGATAGAGCAGGCTCGTGACCCCGGTCGCCTGGCCGCGCCGCAACAGCAGGTGGAAGATGCTGTACGCACCGATCGATGCCAGCACCACGTGATACGCGAGCGAGGCAGCGATCTGGCGGTTGAAGACGATGTCGAAGCCCTCGAGCGCGGCACCCAGCGGCAGCATCACGATCGCGGTCGCGGCGAAGTGGATGCAGACGGCCGAGCGAAGATCGCTTGCGGCGCAGAACTGGCGCTGGTAGAGCGTGCCGGCAGTGACGCAGGCGAGTGCCCAGGCCACCGCGAAAAGGCTGGCGACGGAGACGGCGCCGTCTTCGAGCCGGTGACCGACGACCAGTGCAACGCCGGCCAGGCCGACGGCCACGCCGAGCATCTGCCGCGGCCGCAGGCTCTCGTGCAGCCAGCGCGACATGACCACCGCCGTGACCAGCGGCTGCAATGCCAGCACGAGGGCGGTGACGCCGGCCGAAAGGCCCCAGCGCTGGGCATAGTGGCTGCCGCCGAGATAGCCGGCATGGCTGAGCAGGCCAGCGACGGCGACGTGGGCCCATTGCGAGCCGGTCCGGGGCCAGCGTGCGCGCAGGCCGAAGGCAAGCATCGCGACCACGAAGGCGATCGCGTAGCGCACGCCGATGTAGGTGAACGGCGCCGCGTATTGCAGCGCGATGCGCGAGGCGACGAAACCCGCGCCCCAGATGGTCACGAAGTAGGTGGCCAGCGCGACCAGCGCCGTCCGGGAGAGCGGCCTTGCGCTGGACATTGCGAGGACCGTAGCACGTGCGTGCAGGCGCGCAATCGGTGTGCGAATTAACCGACACCGCTGCCTGCGGCCCGGTGCTACCGTGACGCTCGACATGAACGACCTGCCTCATTCCAACGGCGCGATCGCCTCGCGCGAAGACTGCGCCGCCCGCGACCTCGCCGACCCGCTGCGGGCCCTGCGCGACGAATTCGTGCTGCCCGAAGGGCTCGTCTATCTCGACGGCAATTCGCTCGGCGCCCTGCCCCGCCGCACCGCTGCACGCGTCGCCGAGGTGGCCACGCGCGAATGGGGAGAAGGTCTCATCCGCAGCTGGAACAGCGCCGGCTGGATCCATCTGGCCGGGCGCATCGGCGACAAGATCGCGCCACTGATCGGCGCCGGCCCGGGCGAGGTGAGCGTCGGCGACTCGACGTCGGTCAACCTCTACAAGGCGCTCAACGCAGCCGTGGCGATGCAGAAGGCCGACGCGCCGCAGCGCCGCGTCATCCTTTCCGAGCGAGGCAACTTCCCGACCGATCTGTACATGGCCGAGAGCGTGGCCGCGGCATCGGGCATGAAGCTGCAGCTGGTGCCCGCCGCCGCCGACCTGCTCGATCAGCTCACGAACGACGTCGCCGTGCTGATGCTGACGCACGTCGACTACCGCAGCGGCCGCGTGCACCGGATGGCCGAGACGACCCGTACGGCGCAGGCCGCCGGCGCCCTCGCGATCTGGGATCTCGCCCATTCGGCCGGCGCCGTTCCCGTCGACCTCAACGGTGCCGGCGCCGATTTCGCCGTCGGCTGCGGCTACAAATACCTCAACGGCGGCCCCGGCGCGCCGGCGTTCGTGTGGGCGAACGCGCGCCACACCGAGCGCATGGACCGCGAACAGATGCGCCAGCCGCTGTCGGGCTGGCTCGGCCATGCCGCGCCATTCGACTTCGCACCCAACTACCAACCTGCTGCCGGCATCGGTCGCTTCGTCTGCGGCACGCCGCCCGTGCTGGCGATGGCGGCGCTCGAATGCGGCGTCGACGTCTTCGCGCTGGCAGACCGACTCGGCGGCATGGCCGCGCTCCGGCAGAAGTCGATCGCGCTGACCACGCTCTTCATCGACCGCGTCGAGTCGCTATGTGAAGGCCAGGGCCTCGAGCTCGTGACGCCGCGCGAGCCCGCAGAACGCGGCAGCCAGGTCAGCTTCGCGCACGTCGAGGCCTTCGCCGTCATGCAGGCGCTGATCGAGCGCGGCGTCATCGGCGACTTCCGCGCCGGCCAGCCGGCCACCGACGGCGCCCATGCCGACGCGTCGCTCACCGTCGACCTGCTCCGCTTCGGCTTCACGCCGCTCTACACGCGCTTCGTCGACGCCTGGGACGCTGCCGCGCAGCTGCACGATGTGCTGCGCAGCGAAGCCTGGCGCAGCGACCGCTTCTCGCAACGGTCGGCGGTGACGTGACGAGCGAATCCGTTCGCCCCGCCGGCGAGTCAACGGCGCTGCCCGACCCGTCGTCCGCCGCCTCGGCGAAGGTCGATTTCTCGCGCGACATGAGCTATGGCGACTACCTCCACCTCGACGAGCTGCTCGGCGCCCAGCAGGTGCGCTCCGAGACCCACGACGAGATGCTGTTCATCGTCCAGCACCAGGTCAGCGAGCTCTGGATGAAGCTGGTGCTGCACGAGCTCGAGGCCGCCATCCACGCCGTCGCCACCGATCAGCTGCAGCGCGCCTTCAAGATGCTGGCCCGGGTCTCGAAGATCCTGGATCAGCTCGTGCACGCGTGGGACGTGCTCGCCACGATGACGCCGCCCGAGTACTCGGCGATGCGCGAGTCGCTGGCCTCGAGCAGCGGCTTCCAGAGCTGGCAATACCGGATGATCGAATTCAAGCTGGGCAACAAGAACGCGGCGATGCTGAAGCCGCATTCGCACCGGCCCGATCTGCTGGCCAAGGTCCGGGCGGCGCACGAGGCGCCATCGATCTACGACGAAGCGCTGCGCCTGCTGGCGCGGCGTGGTCTGCCGGTGCCGGCGAGCGCAATCGAGCGCGACTGGTCGGTGCCGCGTGAAGCCAGCGACGACGTCGAGCAGGCCTGGCTCATCGTCAACCACAACCCCGAGGCCTACTGGGATCTCTACCAGCTCGGCGAGGAGCTCACCGACCTCGAGGACACCTTCAGGCTATGGCGCTTTCGCCATGTGACCACGGTCGAGCGCGTCATCGGCTTCAAGCGCGGCACCGGCGGCACCGGTGGTGTCAGCTATCTGCGCAAGATGCTCGACGTCGTGCTGTTCCCCGAGATCTGGCGGCTGCGCACCAATCTCTAGGGCGGATTCCGGCGGAAGGCCGGGCGGCGCAGCGTCGAAGCCGCGCCGCCGCCCCGGGCCGCGAGATCAGCCGAGCCTGACGGGCACGAAGATCTTCTCGCCGTCGCGCTGGACCAGCAGCGCGACGCTCTTCGGCTTGGCCGACAGCACGCTCTTGACCTGCTCGATCGACTGCACGCTCTTGCCGTTGATGGCCAGCAGCACGTCGCCGGTCTCGATGCCGGCACGTGCCGCGGCGCCACCGACCTGCTCGACGACCATGCCGGCGTCGACCTTCGCCTCGCGCTTCTCGTCACTCGTCAGTGGCCGCAGACCGAGGCCGAGCTGGCCGCCCTCGGCCGCACTGCCGGCGCTGGCCACGAGCTTGCCGTCGTCGGCACCGCCCAGCTTCGCTTCGACGGTTCGCTCGGCGCGATCACGCCAGACCTTCAGCTTGACGCGTTCGCCAGGAGCGTCCATGCCGATCAGGCTCGACAGCGCACCGGAGCGAACCACCGGCTCGCCATTGACCTCGGTGATGACGTCGCCCGACTGCAGGCCAGCCGCCGCGGCGGCGCTGTTCGGCGCCACGCTGGAGACGAGCGCACCGTCGACCCTCTTCAGCCCGAAGGAGTCGGCGAGCTGCTGGTTGAGGTCCTGCACGGTGACACCGAGGCGGCCGTGCGTGGCCTTGCCGGTGGCGACGATCTGGTCCTTCACCTTCAGCGCGACGTTGATCGGGATCGCGAACGACACGCCCTGGAAGCCGCCGCTGCGCGAATAGATCTGGGCGTTGATGCCGACCACGGACCCGGTGCCGTCGAAGAGCGGCCCGCCCGAGTTGCCGGGGTTGACGGCGGCGTCGGTCTGGATGAA
>JBDTCA010000347.1:0-2535 GCA_039923815.1 Caldimonas sp.
GAGGGCCTGCGAATTGGAGACCCATGCGCCCAGGTTGCCGGGCGTGTTCGGCAGCAAGCCCGCGGCGATCGTGCGGCGGCTCATCAGATGGGTGAGATCGGGGCCGAGGATGCCGCCGGCCTCGGTGCCGCGAACCGCGTGGCAGGCCGCGCAGCGCGCCAGGAACGTCTGCTGCCCGAGGCGCTCCGGCGCTGTCGTCGGCGCCTTCGCATCGCCGAGCTGGCCCCTCAACCAGGCCGCGTAGTCGGCGGGCGCATCGGCCACCACGTACATCGCCATGTGGGCGTGCTGGGCGCCGCAGTATTCACCGCACTGGCCACGGTAGACGCCCGGCTTGTCGGCCTGCAGCCAGGTGACGTTGGTCTGGCCGGGGATGACGTCCATCTTGCCGCCGAGCTGCGGAATCCAGAACGAATGGATCACGTCCTGGCTCTTCAGTTCGATGCGCACCGGGCTGCCGACGGGGATATGGATCTCGTTGGCCGTCGTAAAGACGCGGTCCGGTTCGCCGCTCTCGTAGCGCACGCTCCACCACCATTGCGAAGCCGTCACCTGCAGGGTGAGATCGGTGCGGGCCGGCATGGCGACCGCAGCGACCGTGAACATCGTCCACACCGCGCAGGCGAGCAGCACCACCGTCGAGATGCCGACGCCGATGTAGAGCCATCGCATGCCGCCTTCGTCGCTGCGAACGGCGAGCGCAGCCGGGTCGCTTTCGGCGGCGCGACGTCGCAGCACGGCCATGAGCAGCAGCACCGTGATGATGAGCACCACGGCGATGGAGACCAGCCCCAGCCCCCAGCCGAGGCGGGTGGCCGGGTCGCCGGCCGGACCGAAGGTGCGCAGGTACGACATCGGTGTCGACGTCGCGCTGGCCGCGAGCGGCAGGCCGCCGACGGCGACCCCGATGCTGCTCGCGAGGCCCTTGTTCATGGCTTGCCGGTGCCCGGTGCAGCGGACACGTCGGCTGCCGGCGCCACGCTGGGTGCTTCGGCCTTGCCGCCGGTCGAATCGGGGGTGCTGGCGGCATGGTCGGCAGGCAGCGTCGCGGCCTCCGCCGGCGCGACGTTGTCGCCGTGCTTGTCGCCTTGCAGCCAGGACTGGTACTGGTCAGCGGGAAAGCTGCCACCGAGCGACTGGATGTAGGCCACGATCTTCCAGATGTCCTGCGACGGCAGCGCGGGATTCCAGGCCGGCATGCCTTTCGGCCGGCCCTGGTAGATCGAGTTGAAGATCGACGCCGGCACGCCGCCGTAGCGCCAGTACCCGTCGGTCAGGTTCGGGCCCATGCCGCCCTTGGCGGTGTAGCCGTGGCAGCCGGCACAGTTCATCTTGACGAAGAGGTCGTGGCCCTGCTGCACGGCCTGCGGATCGTTGCCGTACGGGTTCGGAATCTGCGCCGACAGGTTGTTCTGTGCGGCACCCGCCACGTCGCCCAGCGGCACGTCGCCCACGCTGGCCGGGCCGGGCTCGGCTTGCGACACGGACACCGCGGTGCTGCCACCCCGACTCTTCTCGCAGGAGGCAAGAAAGGTCGTGCCGAGAGCGAGCGCCACCGCCATCAGGGAGACGACCGGCGCTTTCATGGCTTGCCGCCCATGCCGCGGTCCGAGCGCGCCGCCGACCCGGTTCCTTCGGTGGTGAGCATGCCGGCCGCGGAATGCGGAGAGTCGCCGTCGATCGAAAAGACGTAAAGCACGCCACCCCGCGGCGGGAACCCGGGCTGCGCCGAGCTGACCATCGCGGCCCCGCCGACGCCGGAATACACGGCCACGTACTGGCGCTTGTCGGGGCCCAGGTAGGACATCGGCTGGCCGATGATTCCCGAGCTCAGCTTCTGCGACCAGAGCACCTTTCCGCTGCGCGCATCGACGGCGCGGAACCAGCCGTCGACGGTGCCGTAGAAGACGACGTCGCCAGCCGTGGCGAGGGTGCCGCTCATGACCATGAACTGCTCCTTGATCGACCAGGCCTTCTTGCCGGCGACCGGATCCCAGGCCATGAACTCGCCCCAGTTGCCGCCGGGCGCGGCGTGGCGGGTCATCTCCATGCCGTCGTAAGGCGTGCCGGCGATGTACGACTGCGGGTGGTCGGTCACGTCCATGCACAGGTTGAAGATGCCGGCATAAACGAGGCCGGTGCGCGGCGAGAACGCCGCGGGCTGCCAGTCCTTGCCGCCGATGTCGGGCGGGCAGACGTTCGACAACTTCACGTTCGGCTTGGGCTGCATCTCCGCGACGACCTTCGGCATGCCGGTCTTCAGGTCGATGCCGTGCGACCAGTTCTGATAGGCGAACGGCTCGGCACTCAACACTTCGCCGGTCGTGCGGTCGATCGTGTAGGCGAAGGCGTTGCGGTCGAAGTGAACGAGGACCTTCCTCGGCTTGCCGTCGAACGTCAGGTCGAGAAGCAGGTTCTCGTTGACGCCGTCGTAGTCCCACTGGTCGTGCGGAGTGAACTGGTAGGCCCACTTCGCCATGCCGGTGGTGGCGTCACGCGCGAACATCGCGCTCGTCCACAGGTTGTAGCCGGGTC
>JBDTCA010000348.1:0-3265 GCA_039923815.1 Caldimonas sp.
AGCAGCCACTTTTGCACGTCGGCCTTGTCCATGCGGTGGCCGGCTTCTACGGCCAGTACCATCGTCACGGAACTGAAGATGAGAATCATCGTCATCAAAGCCACGAAAGCCAACGGCAAATCTAGGCCGTGCAAACCAGGGAAGGCGTTAAATACCTTCTCGGGCACGGGCCAATAGGCAGTGCTGAAGTGGAAGGCCTTGGCCGTGCCCTCATATACACCGTGCTTGTGCCGGATGAGGCCATATGCGGTCAGAAACGCTCCGAAGGTGAACGTATCCGAGAGCAGGAAAAACCACATCATCAGCTTGCCGTAGCTCGCTTTAAAGGGTTCGTTGCCACCATCCCAGGTGCCGGTGCGGGGTGCGTCGGCGTAGGTGGTGGGCGCAGCGGTGGGCTGCAAGGTGGTAGTTTGGGCCATAACGGACAACAGCTAAACGGGCGGCTTTACGCCGGATTCCTCTTTAATGGTTCAAAAGTAGGAACAAATACAGGTACAGCCAAAGCGCGCCCAGAAAGTGCCAGTACATTGTAGCATTGCCAATCGAGAGCATTGACCGCGAATGCACCTGATAATTAAGGCTTCGCTTCAAAACCACAGCCACAAAAACGAGCCCCGTAACCAGGTGAAAAGCGTGCACGCCCATTAGCACGTACACGAAAGAGCCCGACGGATTAGCATCGGCCCCGCCGAAAAACGTGTGGCCATCCACCATCTGCCCCCAGGCATGTACCTGCCCAAACAGAAAAGCTATGCCCAGGCCCAGCGTTACCAGCAGCAGCAGGTTAACGCGCTTCACCTCGTCCTGCTTGGCCGAAAAGTAAGCCCACTGCATAGTGGCGCTACTCAGGGCAATGAGGATGGTGTTGATAAGCAGCGCGGCGGGTAGGTCAAACTCGCGCCAGTTGCCTTCGTCGCGCCGCACGATGTAGCCGCTGGTAAAAGCCGCAAACATCATCACAATGCTAAAAATCAGAAGGATAAGCAGCACGCGCTTCGGGTGCCAGCCCAGGCCCATTTCCTTCTCGCCGTCGGCAAAAACTACTTCGGTTGGTTTCATAAGAAAATGCTTATTGAATAGCTTTTTTGATGGTCGGCCGGGTAGCTAGCTACCGCTGAGGGCCGGCTGCTTGGATAACAAAAAACTCCGCATTTAGAATCAAACTTTGTCTAAAAGCAGCGCAATTTGTACGATGGGCAAGTATAAAAAAGATGCGAACATGATGCTGAGCGCCGCCTTACGGTCTTGCGTGCGCATGAGCCGCACCGTGAGCAGCGTAAAGAGGATGCCGCACACCAGCGCAATACCCGCCGACACGCGCCCCGATATGCCCAGCACCAGCGGCAGTAGCGACACCGGGATGAGCAACACCGTATAAGTCATTATCTGAAAAGCCGTGCGCAGGTCGCGGTGGCCGGGGGTAGGCAGCATCTTGAAGCCGGCGCGCTTGTAGTCGTCATCAGCCACCCAGGCAATGGCCCAGAAGTGCGGAAACTGCCACATAAACTGAATGCCGAACAGCACCCACGCCGCCTCGCCTACGTAGCCCGTGGCCGCCACCCAGCCAATGAGGGGGGGTAGGCCGCCCGGAATGGCCCCCACCGCTACGCACACCGGCGACACGGTTTTGAGCGGCGTGTAAATAAAGCCGTACAAAATGAGCGACAGCAGCGAGAGCGCGGCCGTGAGCGGATTGAAGTAGTATGCCAGCAGCCCTAGCCCCGTCACGGCTAGTATCACGCAAAAGACCCAGGCTTCGTTCGGCGTTATGCGCCCGGTAGGTATTGGACGGTTCTCGGTGCGCTTCATCAGCTTGTCGAGGTCCTTCTCAAAAATCTGGTTGATGATATTGGCCGCGCCCGTCACCAGTAGCCCGCCCAGCAGCACCAGCAGCGCCCTGCCCCAATTCGGCGCGGGTAGGCCCAGCAAATAGCCCAGTGCGCTGGAAAAAGCTACCGTGATGGAAAGCCGGAACTTAAGTAGCTGAAAATAGGCGCGGGCCTTGGTCATTAATCTAACTGAAATTGCCACTGCAAAGGTACGCCTAGCGGCTACCATCGGCCGGCGGCTAAGACGTTGCGTGAGCATGTGACTCAAAAGGGAGATAACTCCTGCGGCACAGCCGCAGTCACGAGCCGGGTCCCTACCCCCACCTGCCGCTGTAAGGCCAGCAGCGTCAGGAATTGCGTGCCGAAGAGCACCGTGGCCAAAGTCAGGTGTATTGGCTGCACCCAGGCTGGCAGGGCGAAGTACGCCAGCGTGATGCCGGCCAGTGTCTCCAGCCCCAGTATGGCCCACGTAGCCGCCACCAACCGCCGCAGGCCCGGCGCCAGGTGCCAGAGTTGGTAACCAACATATACATTAACTAATACCGTGATGGCCGCCAGCGTGCGGTGCGTCTCGAATACGCTGCCAATGCGGTCCACCCACGTCCCGCGCTGCCCATAGTCCGTAGCGGCGGCGATGTGGTCCACGGCTTCCCGCACCTGCGTTCCCAGGATAATTTGAACGAAGGTGAGTGCCAGGGTGCCCCATAATAACCAGCGCAGGCTGGTGGTCGCTGCCATCTGTTCGTTGGGCTGCTGACCCAGCGTCTGCGCTTTCAGTTGATAGGCCAAGCCTTCCTCAGCCTTACCCCAGCGCGCCCGGTGCGCTGCGTACAGCAGCAGCGCCACAATGAACAATGCCAGCCCCATGTGGATGGTTACCATCACGGGCAGAAGATTAGTTGAAACGACCAGTGAGCCCAGCCAGCCCTGCACACCCGTCAGCAGCCAGCCAGCTACCGCGAGCCAGACTATTGGCCGGTCGCGCCGCCAGTAGGGCAGTGCCATCGCGGCCGCCACAAATACGAAAATGCCAATAAGTGCGCCCAGTACCCTATTTAGGTACTCAATCCAAGTCTTAGTAGCATTGAAGTCCGTTTCGATGTATTGCGTTGGGTGCGCGAAAATCTCGCCTGCCACCTGCTTGAAGCCCAAGCTGGCCAGGGTACGAGCCAGCTTCTGGTTTTTGGCCACACGCTGCGCCGTGTACACCTGTTTGTAATCAGTTGGTAGTTGGCTAGCTTCCGTAGGTGGCACCCACTGCCCGAAGCACTTGGGCCAGTCGGGACAGCCCATACCTGAGCCCGTAGCCCGTACTACGCCTCCCACCAGAATCAGCAGGTAGATACTCACAACCGTCAGCACACTCCAAAATCGGAAGCGCCGCACAAATCCCGGTTCACTCATCGTATTCATTGTAACCTAAACACCGAAGTCGC
>JBDTCA010000349.1:0-2516 GCA_039923815.1 Caldimonas sp.
GGGCCGGGCCGTGCTCGTCGGCCTTCAGCTCGGAAGCGAGCGCGAAGTCCGACAGCTTCATGCCTTCGGCGGCGAGCAGCTCGTCCATCGCCGAGCGCGTGCCCGAGCCCGGATTGCCGACGTTGACTCGCTTGCCCTTCAGGTCGCTGAACTTCGTGATGTTCGCTTCCTTGCGGGCGACCAGCGTGAAAGGCTCCGGATGGACGGAGAAGACCGCGCGCAGGTCCTTGTCGGCCTCCTTGAAGTTGCCGCCGCCGTTGTAGGCCTGGTACTGGACATCGGACTGGGCCATGCCGAAGTCGAGCTCGCCGGCCTTGATGGCGTTGACGTTGTAGACCGAGCCACCGGTCGATTCGACCGAGCAGCGGATGCCGGTCTTGGCGCGGTCCTTGTTGACCAGCCGGCAGATCGCGCCGCCGACCGCGTAGTACACGCCGGTGACGCCGCCGGTGCCGATGGTGACGAACTTCTGCTGCGCCGCGGCCGGCAGCGGCATGGCGATCGCGGCCAAGAGCGCGATGCCGGGAAGGGCGATGGCCAGACGGCGTCGCGCCAGGGGTGCGTGTCGTTGCATGAAGTTTCTCCTCAGGAGGGTTGGGAAAGGACCGCCTGTCGACGGCCATCGGGAAACAGGTCGCGCGTTTCGGCGAGTGTCGCAGGGCGCAGGCCGAGCGCCAGGAGCGCTTCGCGGCAGGCGCCGACGAGCGCGGCATTGTCGTTGGCAGCGACCCCGGAAACTCCGTGCAGGTTGTTCTCGAAGCCCACGCGCACGTGGCCGCCGAGCAGTGCGCCAGTGGCCACGCAATGCAGCTCCTCCGGTCCGAAGGCGCACACCGACCACGGCCAGCCGACGGGCAGGGCTGCGACGAGCGGTGGCAACTCGGCCGGCCGGCCGGCGCGCTGTTCGGCGTAGGCGCCGAGCACGAACAACACGTGCGGCCGGGCCTGCGGCACGCTGCCACGCTCGTGCAGCGCGAGGAAGCGGGCCAGGTCGGCCGCGTCGTAGACGATGTACTGGACGAGGGCGCCGCGCTCGTGCAGCTCGGCCAGGAAGCGAACCGCCTCTTCGGCAAGCGCCGGCTCGCGCCAGAGTTCGCGCACTGCGACCGAGAGCGCACCCGGCGCGAGCGCGCGTGCATGCGCCATCTGCTCGGCCGGCCCGTAGCGGCCGCCGGCCTCGGTGGTCACCTGCAGCAGCAGGCGGTCGCCGACGCGCTCGTGGATCGCGGCGATCGCCTCGCGGTAGCGGCCGGCATCGAGGCTGTGGCGACCGTCGGCGTCACGCACGTGCAGGTGCAGCATCGAGGCACCCGCCGCCAGGCAATCGGCGGCGCACTGCGCCAGCTCGGCCGGCGCGATCGGCAGGCGCGCGTGGTCGGCCTGGCTGCGCCGCGCCCCGTTCGGCGCCACCGCGATCGCGACGGCCCTGCTCATGCAGCGCGTGCGCTTTCAGCCGGTCGCTCGGCGAGCGCTGCATCGACCGCCTCGCCGAGCCGAAGCACGATCTCGTCGATCTCGGCCGGCGTGCTGACGAAGGGCGGCGCGAGCAGCACGTGGTCGCCGCGCCGGCCGTCGATGATGCCGCCGTTCGGATAGACCATCAGTCCACGCGCCATCGCCGCCGCCTTGATCCTCGCGTGCAGCGAGAAGGCCGGGTCGAAGGGTTCCTTCGTCGCCCGGTCGGCGACCAGCTCGATCGCCATGAACAGACCGCGACCGCGGATGTCGCCGACGGCGGGGTGAGCGTCGAAGCGCTCGTGCAGGCGCTGCGCGAGCTGCGCGCCAAGCCTGCCGACGGACTCCAGCAGGCCGTCGCGGCGGATCACCCGCTGCACCGCGAGCGCCGCTGCACAGGCCACCGGGTGGCCGAGGTAGGTGTGACCATGCTGGAAGCGCCCGCTGCCGCGCGTCAGCGCGTCGACGATCTTCTTCTGGATCACGACGCCGCCGATGGCCTGGTAGCCGCCGCCCAGGCCCTTGGCGATCGTGATCAGGTCGGGCACGACGCCCTCCTGCTCGCTCGCGTAGAGCGTGCCGGTGCGGCCCATGCCGCACATCACTTCGTCGGCCATGAACAGGATGCCGTGGCGGTCGCAGACCTCGCGCACGCCGCGAAAGTAACCCGGCACCGGCGGCGTCGCGCCCTGCGTCGCGCCGCCGACGGTCTCGGCGATGAAGGCGATCACGGTCTCGGGGCCGAGCGACTGCACGGCGGCCTCGAGTTCCTCGGCGAGTCGCACGCCGTAGGCCTCGGGGCTCTCGTCGTCGCGGCGGTCGCGGTATTCGTAGCAGGGCGACACGTGCGTCACGCCGATCAGCAGCGGCGCGAACTGGCGCCGACGCCATTCGTTGCCGCCGACCGCGAGCGCACCCAGCGTGTTGCCGTGGTAGCTCTGCCGGCGGGCGATGAAATGGCGCCGCTCGGGCTGGCCGATCTCGACGAAGTACTGGCGCGCCAGCTTCAGCGCCGCCTCGACGGCCTCGCTGCCACCCGAGACGAAGTAGACGTGAGAGCT
>JBDTCA010000350.1:0-4506 GCA_039923815.1 Caldimonas sp.
GCCACCGTTGCCATTGGCGATGCGAACGCTCGTTTGCCGGTTGCGATCGAGGCGCCGGATCTCTGCGGGCGCTTTTCGGGGCGCGTCATTCGCAACGTGGATGCCGGTGCGAAGACTCCGGAGTGGATGGTGGAGCGGCTGGCGCGCTGTGGTCAGCGCGCCGTCTCACCGCTGGTCGACATCTCGAACTACGTGATGTTCGAGCTCGGTCGGCCGTCGCATATCTTCGATCTCGACAAGATCAGCGGTGGCCTGGTCGTGCGCTGGGGCCGCGCCGGTGAATCCCTGGAACTGCTCAATGGCAACACCGTCGAGCTCGACAGTGCCGTCGGCGTCATTGCCGACGATGCCCGCGTCGAGTCCCTGGCGGGCATCATGGGCGGCGCCGCGACGGCCGTGTCGAGTGCGACACGCAATGTTTATGTCGAAGCTGCCTTCTGGTGGCCCGAGGCTGTTGCCGGGCGCTCGCGCCGCTTCAACTTCTCCACCGATGCCGGTCATCGTTTCGAGCGCGGCGTCGACCCCGCGTCGACCGTCGAGCATCTCGAGCGCGTCACCCGGCTGATCGTCGACATCTGCGGCGGCGCCGACACCCGGTGCGGGCCTGTCGACGATCAGATCACGACGCTGCCCGTACGTGACCCCGTGAAGCTGCGCGTTGACCGCGCCGCCCGCGTCATCGGGATGCCCGTGTCGCAGCCCGAATGCGAGGCCGTGATGTCGCGCCTGGGCTTCGAATTCACGAGCACACCAGGCGTCGTGTCGGTCATGCCACCGAGCTGGCGTTTCGATCTTCGCCTCGAGGAGGATCTGATCGAAGAAGTGATTCGCCTGCTCGGCTACGACAGCCTGCCGGCGGGCGCGCCGGTAGGCCGAGTGGTCGCGAAGGTGCCCAGCGAATCACGACGCGGCGCATCCGCGTTGCGCCACCGGGTCGCCGCCCTCGGCTGGCAGGAAACCATCACATTCAGTTTCGTCGACGAACGTTGGGAGCGTGACTTCGCCGGCAACGTCGAACCGGTGCGCGTGGTCAATCCGATCGCGACTTCCTACTCGGTGATGCGCTCGAGCCTCATCGGCAGTCTCGTCGAGGTGCTTCGACTCAACGTCTCGCGCAAGGCCTCGAGTGTTCGCGTCTTCGAACTCGCCAAGGTGTATCTGCGTGACGCTGAAGCGGCAGGTGGTGAGCTCGCGGTCAGCGGCGTGCGGCAACCGCTGCGACTTGCCGGCCTGGCGTTCGGGCCTCAGGCACCGTTGCAGTGGGGCCTGGCCGAGCGCGGGGTCGACTTTCACGACGTCAAGGGCGATATCGAGACCCTGCTTTGGCCGGCCGTCGCGACCTTCGTCGCAGCGCCGCATCCGGCGCTGCATCCAGGCCGCAGTGCCGCCGTCGAGCTCGATGGCCGTCGCATCGGTTTCGTCGGCGAGTTGCATCCGCGCTGGCGACAGGCGTACGAGCTTCCCGGCAATGCGATCGTGTTCGAGCTCGACGCCGAGGCTTTGCTGCGTCGCGCCTTGCCGTCCCTGCTGGCGTTGCCGAAGCAGCAGCCGGTCTGGCGCGACATCGCTGTCGTGGCGGGCCCGGGCATAACTCACGACGCGCTCATCGCCGCTGTCGAAGCCGGCGCGGACGGCATCCTGCGGGAGGCCACGCTGTTCGACGTCTATGAGCCGAAGGCGCCGGTGGCCGGCATCGCTGCCGGAGAACGCAGCCTCACCGTGCGCCTCGAGCTTCGCGACGACAGCGGCACCCTGACCGACGATCGCATCGATAGCGTCGTAGCTGCCGTCGTCGCGTCGCTGGCGCAGCGGCTCGGCGTTCGCCTGCGCAGCATCTGACCGCGACCATGGCCACTTCCGGCGTCACGCCAGATCGCGCGCTGTCACCTTCGCTGGTCACGCCCACGCTCACCAAGGCCGAACTGGCCGAGCTTCTCTTTGAACGACTGGGGCTGAACAAGCGCGAGTCGAAAGACATGGTCGAGGCCTTCTTCGACCTGATCTATGCGACGCTGCTTTCGGGTGACGACGTCAAGATGTCGGGCTTCGGAAACTTCAACATTCGCCGCAAGGCGCCACGACCCGGTCGCAATCCGCGCACGGGTGAAGCGATCCCGATCAAGGCGCGTCACGTGGTGACGTTTCATGCAAGCCATAAATTGAAGGGCGTCGTGCAAGGCGACACGCCACCTGCCGGGGGCTTCGAGTAAAGTCTAGTTTTAGCTCCTGATCGTATTGATTTACATGGAGAAAACGCTCCCCGCGATTCCTGCGAAGCGCTACTTCACGATCGGTGAGGTGAGCGACCTTTGCGGCGTCAAGCCCTATGTGCTCCGGTACTGGGAGCAGGAGTTCACGCAGCTCAAGCCCATGAAGCGCCGCGGCAATCGACGCTATTACCAACACCACGAGGTGTTGTTGATCCGGCGGATACGCGAGTTGCTGTACGAACAGGGGTTCACCATCAGCGGTGCACGCAACCGTTTGACCGACACCGCGGCCCATCGCCAGTCCGCCGACTACAGTGATGCGACCGAGCATGACGGCGATGCCGAAGAATCAAGACCCCTGGAGCCGCGAGTCGCATCCGCAGAGGGCGACGACACACCCGCCGCCCCGTTGATGCTGTCCGCGGCACAGGTACGCCAGGAACTGCTTTCGATTCGTAGCCTGCTCGTTTCTTGATCGTCGCTGCTGCCATAATCGCGACGAACGGGGCGTAGCGCAGCCTGGTAGCGCACTTGCATGGGGTGCAAGGGGTCGCGAGTTCGAATCCCGCCGTCCCGACCAATAAAGACAAGGCTTAGCAGGTGAGTGCCAGCTAAGCCTTTTGTCTTTTTACGACGCCAGGTCCTGACGCGGTCCTGAATCGGAGCAATGGAGGACCATGGAGTTTCTCGGCATCAAGTGGGTCGGCGTCAACGTCGAGAACGGGCAGAAGCTCCTTCTTTCGTTCGTCTTCATCGCAGCCGTGCTTGTCCTGGGCGCGCTCGCCCGCTGGGCCACGCGCCTCGTCATCGGCCGGACCGATCATGCCGGCGAACAGACGCGCTTCTGGACCCGGCAGGCGATCAGCCTGATCGCGGCGATCGTCCTCGTCCTCGGGCTCCTCTCGATCTGGTTCAACGACCCGACGCGGCTGACCACGGCGTTCGGGCTGATGTCGGCCGGCCTGGCCTTTGCGCTGCAGCAGGTCATCACTGCCTTTGCCGGCTACTTCGTCATCCTTCGCGGCGCCACGTTCACTGTCGGCGATCGCATCTCGATGGGTGGGGTGCGGGGGGATGTGCTGCAGCTGGGCTTCATCCAGACGACCATCATGGAGATGGGCCAGCCACCCAGCGTTCAGGCCGCCGATCCGGCGATGTGGGTCAGGAGCCGGCAGTTCACGGGCCGAATCGTCACCGTCAGCAACTCGAAGATATTCAGTGAGCCCGTCTTCAACTACACGCGGGACTTTCCGTTCATCTGGGAGGAAATGACGATCCCCATCACCTACAAGGCGGATCGCGGCCGCGTCGAGCAGATCCTGCTCGATGCAGCCCGCCGCCACGGCGAGGATCCAGACACGATTGCGGCAGACGCGATGTCCGACTTGCAAAGACGCTTCTCGATCGAGCAGATCGACCTCGAGCCGCGGGTCTTCTTCCGCATCACCGACAACTGGCTCGAACTCACCGTGCGATTCATCGTCGGCACGCACCGCATCCGCGCGGCCAAGGATGCGATGAGCCGATTCATCGTCGACGAGCTCGATGCGGCGGGCATCGGCATCGCCTCGGCCACCTACGACATCGTCGGCTTTCCGCCGCTCGAGCTCTTGCCGCGGGCGCGTTGAGAGCGCTGCTGCAGCAGGCCATGTTCAACGCTGCGTCTCGTTGAGCGTGACAAGCCTGCCGTTCCGCCAAGTCGGTTGTTGATCGAACTCTCGCGCGTGCAAGGCCGAGTCGAGGCGCGCGAGAAACCAGACCTTGGGAGGCCGCTGGGCAAGTCCGGATGACGGGACGTCAAAGTCAAGCCTCGATCAGATCGGACGGACCGCTCGCCTGAGCAAGCAAAAATTCGCGAAACCTCTGGAACGTTTCGTTGCTCGAGACGCGATCGTCGTACACGAGGTGGTACGCACCCTCGCACTTGATAGAAAAATCAAAGGGACTTATCAGCATGCCGTCTTGCAACTGCTCCCTCACCAGTGGCAACCGGCCCAAAGCGATACCTTGCAGATTGATTGCCGCCTCGATCAGCGTGTTGCTGTCGTTCATGATCGTCCCACGCAGCGGCATCGGTTGCGACACGTCGGCCGCGCGGAACCAGTCAGACCAATCCTCGTAACTGTCTTCGTGCAGCAACGTGTACTGCATGAGGTCCTCGGCCTTTTGGATGGGTTGCCCGGCGCGCAGATAGCCGGGTGCGCACACCGGTAACAGCTGACATTCGAAAAGAACCTCCGAGCGCAATGGCGCCCACTGACCCTGCCCCCACTTGATAGACAGATCGACTCGCCGC
>JBDTCA010000351.1:0-3084 GCA_039923815.1 Caldimonas sp.
TCCGCTACCAGGTCACCCTCGAGCCGCTGCGGCTGGCGTCGATCCCGTTGCTCGAAGCGACCACCGCCGTGCAGCCCGCCGAGGGCTACCGCGTCAGCCCGCGCGACGACCTGCAGTGGCTGGCCGACCGGCCGCTCTACGAGCGCGCCCGCTTCGACGCCGTTGCGCAGACGCGCTTCGTGCTCGGCGCGCCGCGCCGCCATGGCGAGCTTCAGGAGAGCCTGGAGCTGCCGCCGGGCTTCAACCCACGCACCATCGCCTGGGCCCGCGACTTCTACGCTCAGCCCGCCAACCGCGGCGCCTCGCCGACCGTGCTCGCCCAGGCCGTGCTCGACCGCATCCGCAGCGGTGGCTACGGCTACACGCTCTCGCCCGGCGACTACGGCAAGGATGCCGTCGACGAGTTCTGGCTCGATCGCAAGGAGGGGTTCTGCGAGCACTTCGCGGCCGCCTTCGTCGTCGTCATGCGGGCGATGAACGTGCCGGCGCGCGTCGTCACCGGCTACCAGGGCACCGACCCGGTTCCGACCGACGGTTTCTACATCGTGCGGCAGAGCTCCGCGCACGCCTGGGCCGAGTACTGGCAGCCGGGCACCGGCTGGGTTCGTGCCGACCCGACGGGAGCCGTCGCACCCGACCGTATCGGTCGCAGCCGGCGGCTGGCGCCCCAGCCGGGTTTCGTCGCCGGCGCGTTCGACACGATGAGCCCCGAGCTTCTGGCGCAATTGCGGAGCAGCTGGGAAGCCGTCAACAACCGCTGGAACCAGTGGGTGCTCAACTACACGCGCGGCAGCCAGCTCGACGTCTTGAAGAGCCTCGGCTTTGCGTCGCCGAGCTGGGAAGACCTGGCGCTGCTCCTGGCCGAATCGCTCAGCGCCCTGGCGCTCGCCGGCGCGGCGTGGGCCTGGATCGACCGCCACCGCGTCGACCCGTGGCTGCGCCAGCTCGAGCGCATGAAGCAGGCGCTGCGCGCGCTCGGCATCGCCGCGGCCGCGCACGAGGCGCCGCGCACGCTCGCCGCGCGTGTGCGGGCCCGCTTCGGACAGGCCAGCCCGGGCGGTGAAGCGCTGGCGACGATGCTCGACACGCTCGAGGCGCAGCGCTACGGCCGCGCTGCCACGCCGCACCCCGACCATGCCCTGACGCGCGCCTTCATGCGCCGGGCCCGGCAGCTGCGGAACGCGGCGGCGGCGTAGACTTTTCGAATGCCCACGCTTTCTTCCAGACGCCGCATCTTTCTCGCCGCCCTCGCTTCGGCACTGCCACTCGACGCTGCGCTCGCGGCGAAGAAGACGACGCCGAAATCGCGGCAGGTCGCCGTGGCCGATGACGGCGCGCCCGACCTCGTCACCTACGGTGGCCGTGAAGACGTGATGCGCTTCGCCGACGCCGTCGCCGAGCGCCGCGGCCTCGACGCTGCCGCGGTACGGGCTGCCCTGGCGAGTGCCCGGTTCGTTCCGAACGTGGTGCGCTACATCATGCCGCCGCCGGCCGGCACGGCGAAGAACTGGGCGCTCTACCGTTCGCGCTTCGTCGAACCGATCCGCATCCGCGCCGGTGTCGCCTTCTGGCGCGCCAACGAAAAGTGGCTGGCGCAGGCGGACGAGATCTACGGCGTGCCGGCCGAGATCGTGGTCGGCATCGTCGGCGTCGAGTCGATCTTCGGTCGCCAGATGGGCAACTTCCGGATCATCGACGCGCTCGCCACCTTGTCGTTCGACTTCCCCGTTGCTCGCAAGGACCGCAGCGAGTTCTTCAAGGACGAGCTCGAGAACTGGTTCGTGCTCTGCAACAGCGAAGGGGTCGACCCGCTGGCCTGGCGCGGCAGCTACGCCGGCGCCATCGGCATGGCGCAATTCATGCCCTCGAGCTTCAACAGGTACGCGGTCGACTTCGACAACGACGGCCATGTCGATCTGCACACCAGCGGGGCCGACGTGATCGGCAGCGTCGCCAACTACCTGGCCGAGTTCGGCTGGAAACGCGGCCTGCCGGTGCGTTTTGCGGTCAAGCCGCCCACCGACACGCCGAGCCGTGCCACCCTGCTCGCGCCCGACATCGTTCCCACCTTCACGCCGGTGCAGATGCTCCAGCAGGGCGCCGTGCTGCCGCAAGAGGTGCTCGGTGTCGACAGCCTGCTCGCACTCGTGGAGTTGCAGAATGGCGAGGCGGCGCCGACGTACATTGCCGGCACATCGAACTTCTACGCCATCACCCGCTACAACTGGTCGAGCTATTACGCGCTGGCGGTGACCGAACTCGGCGAGGCGGTCAGGAACGCCCGCTGACGAAGGCCACCCCGCCATGCCACTGACCGACGACCCCTCTGCCTGGATCGGCCGCACCGAATCGCGCGCCGACACGATCACGCCGACGCCGCTGGCCGCGCTCGCGGCCACGCTCGACCGCGACGACCCGCTGCCCCAACCCGGCACACCGGTGCCACCGCTGTGGCACTGGCTCTACTTTTTGCCACTGGCGATCCAGCACGAGATCGGCATCGACGGCCATCCGAAACGCGGCGGCTTCCTGCCGCCGATCGCGCTGCCGCGGCGCATGTGGGCGGGTAGCCGGCTGCGCTTCTTGCAACCGCTGCGGGTCGGCGACGTCGTGACTCGGACCTCGCGGATCGCTTCGGTCGTGACCAAGCAGGCGCGCTCCGGGCCGCTCGTCTTCGTCACTGTCGCCCACGAGATCACCACCGCCTCGGGCGTCGCCGTGCTCGACGAGCACGACATCGTCTACCGCGAGATGCCCGCAGCCGGCACGCCGATGCCGGCGCCCCCGCCAGCACCCGCCGACGCCGCCTTCTCGCGCCGGATCGTGGCCGACGAGGTGCTGCTCTTTCGCTACTCGGCGCTCACCTTCAACGGCCACCGCATCCACTACGACCGCAGCTACGTCACCGAGGTCGAGGGCTATCCGGGACTGATCGTGCACGGCCCGCTGATCGCGACGCTGCTGCTCGACCTGCTCCGCCGCGAGCGCCCCGAAGCCGTCGTCACCCGCTTCGAGTTCAAGGCGGTGAGCCCGCTGTTCGACGGCCGCCCTTTCACCGTCTGCGGCCGGCCCGACGGCGAGCGC
>JBDTCA010000352.1:0-3109 GCA_039923815.1 Caldimonas sp.
GTCGCCCGTGACCTGCGCCGTGCCGGCTACTGGGCCGCGGCGGCTTCGGGCGTGCGGGGTGCCGACGACGCTGAGCCCGCCGTCAACCCCTACGGCGCCGATGGCGTCGACACTGCCGCCTCCGATGTCGTGAGCCTCAGCTTCTCGCGCGACGCGGTCGAGAACGGCATCGTCGACGACGGCGAGCGCTTCGGTTTTCGCTTGCGCGCGGGTGCCGTCGAGATCCAGCTCGGTGCCGGCAACTGGCAGTCCCTGACCGACACCGGCACGCTGGTCGTCACCGCCTTTCGCGTCGAGCCGCACAGCGCCGAAACCAGTCTGGCCGCGTTCTGCGAACACTCGTGCGCGGCCAGTGGTGCGAGCTGCCCGCCGCGCCAGCTCGTGCGCTCGTTCGTCGTCACGCTGGCCGCACGGTCGGCCCGCGACGCTGCCGTGACGCGGTCGCTGCAAAGCCGCGTTCGACTGCGCAACGACGTCGTGCTCGGCTCGTGCGCCGGCTGATGCGCGCCTGGGAATCACCGCCATGAACGACCTCATTCATCGCTCGCCGCACCGCCAGCGCGGCGCCGCCGCCCTTCTCGTCACGACGCTGCTCTGCTTCGCGATGCTGCTCGTGGTCGCCTACGCCCACCGTAACGTCGTCGTCGAGGAACGCGCCTCGGCCAACCAGCTGCGGGCAGCACAGGCTTTCGAGGCCGCCGAAGCCGGCATCGAGTGGGCGCTGTCGCGGCTCAACGACCCGACGCCCGCCGGCCCCGACTGCCGGCCCAGCAGCGACGCCTCGGCGCAGTCGGCTCGGGACCGCTGGCTGCGCTTCCAGGGCGCCGCCGGCGAAGTCGTTCCCGTGACCTGGAGCCACGCCGGCACGCCGACGCCGTTGCGCGCCGCCTGCGTGCGCGGCGACGGCGGCTGGACCTGCAGCTGCCCGGTGAACGGCGCACCGTCGCTCGCGGCACCGGCCGGCCAGGCGACCGCGCCCACCTTCGCCGTCGAGTTCACCGCCGGCCCGCGGCCCGGCATCGTGCGCATCGCCTCGACAGGCTGCACGCGCAGCGACGTGGCCTGCGCCGCCGCCGCCGAGCCGACCGCCAACCACGCCGTCGCCCGCGTCGAAGCATCGTTCGCACTGCTGCCGGCCCTGCGCTAGGCGCCGGTCGCCGCGCTCACGACGCGCGGCGAGGTCGATGCCGGTACGGCCGCCCTCGGCGTCCATCACCTCGACGCTGGCTCCGGCACGCTGGCCCTGCACGCTGGCGGCCGCATCGCTGCCAGCGCGCTGCGGATCACCGCGCCCGCGGGCGCGTCGCTCGAGGGCACGGTCGTCGCCGACGACGGTGCCCTAGCCGCCCTCGACGTCGACCGCTTCTTCGCACGCTTCTTCGGCATGAACATCGCCGCCTGGGCTGCGCAACCGGCGGTGACGCACGTCGCCTGCCGCGGTGACTGCACGGCCGCCATCAGCGCGGCCATCGCACACGGCGGCCGGCTGATCTACGTCGACGGCGACCTGACGCTCGCCGGGCCCGCCAGCTTCGGCGCCGCCAGCGATCCGGTCGCGTTGGTCGCTCGCGGCCGGCTGACCTTGACCGGCGCGGTCACGGTCGACGGCATCGTCGAAGCCGCATCGCTGCAATGGAACGCCGCGGCGAACGGCGCGGCAGTGCGCGGCGCCGTGCTCAGCGCCGGTGACTACCGCGGCGACGCGGCCGCCGACTTCGACCACGACAGCGCTGTGCTGGCGCTGCTCGCCACCCGCGCCGGCAGCTTCGTGCGCATCAACGGCAGCTGGAAGGATTTCTGACCATGACCGTCTCGCTCGCCTCCGATTCCCACCCGTCCAACTGCCGGCATCGCCAGCGCGGTGCCAGCCTGCTCGAATCGCTGATCGCATTCGTCGTGCTTGCCGGCAGCACGGTGACTGTCGCCCATCTGCAAAGCCACCTCCGGCTCGACGCCGACCTCGCCCGCCAGCGCAGCGAGGCCGTGCGAATCGGCGAAGCCGAGATGGAATCGCTGCGCGACTTCACGACCCTGGTGGCCATGCCGGGCGTGCCGGGCAGCGTCGTCCCGCGTTCGTACGACGGCCTCGTCGACGCCGAACGAAACGTCGACGCCGGCAACGCCTCGTATCGCATCGTCCGCAGCATCGACGCGGCGGCCTTCGCCGGCGCCCGCGCCGCGACGGTGAGCGTCTTCTGGACCGACCGTGGCGGCGCAACCCGCCAGATCGCGCTGGCATCGGTGATCGCCGGTAGCGATCCGGCCCACGCCGGCGCACTCGGGCTCGGCGCCGGTGCGGTGCGGTCGGCTCCGCGCGGCGCCTTCGGGCGTTCGCCGGCCGTGCCGGCCGACGCCCGCGATCTCGGCGATGGCCGCAGCGTCTGGAAACCGTCGGCCACCGGCGAACTCGCCGTGGTGATCGACAACGCCAGCGCCGAAGTCGTGGCGCAGTGCGTGGTGGCAGCGACCAGCGTCGTGCGTGACCTCGGCCCCGCAGAGCTCACCAGTTGCACCACCGGCCGGTGGCTGCTGAGCCGCGGCACGATCCGCTTCACCGCCGCCGTTCCGCCTGACGCCGGCGCAGCCAACGACGCGCCGCTCGCCGTCCTGGTCTCCATGGCGCCCGGCAGCGGCACCGCCGAGGCGCCGCGCTGCAGCAGCGAAGCGCAGATGACGGTGCGCCATGTCGCCGGCGGCAGCCTGCACGTCGACGCCGTGGCACTCGCCGCCGTACCCGCATCGGCCGGCGTCGCCACCTGGGACGACAGCGGCGAGCGCTTCGTCGCGTGGACGTGCCTCTCGCCGCGGGACAACGACAGCGACGTTGTCGGCCCGGGCCGCGTCGATGTCGCGGCCGGGCCGGGCTGGACGATCGGCCGCGGCCGCGGCGACCGTCGCGTCTGCCGCCAGGCGGCGAACCCGGGCAACTTCCTCGTCGTGCGTGGCGATGTCGACTGCCCTGAGCGATAGTCGCGGTCCACCATGAGAAGTACCTCCACGGATCAACACGACGCGCCGATGCGCGAAGCGCTCGCGCTCGCCGAGCGCGCCGTCGGCCTGTCGGAGCCGAACCCGCGTGTCGGCTGCGTCATCGTGTCGGCGGCCGGCA
>JBDTCA010000353.1:0-5037 GCA_039923815.1 Caldimonas sp.
CTGCGTACAGGTCCTGGCCCGCCCGTGAGCGGCCGATCGCGGCGCCCTTCAGGATGAAGAGCGGGATCGAGAGCAGCGTGATGCTGGCCATCTCCTCGTAGACGTTCTGGGTGATCGTGTCGAGCGACGCGCCCGGCATGAAGATGGCCATGAAGACGACGGCGACCGCGCCGAGCGCGAACGCGATCGGTGCGCCCGAGAGCATGAAGAGCAGCGTGACCGCCGCGAAGCCGAGACCCAGCGTCAGCATGGCGACAGGCTCAGCATGAACAGGACTTCCGCATCGACATGATCAGGCCTTCATCGTACGCAGGCGGTTGACGCTGGCGGCGAGCTGCACGAGCAGCTGCGCGGCGAGCAGCGTCATGCCGATCGACATCAGCAGGTACGGGATCCAGAGCGGCGGCGCCCACGACGACGAGGTCGTCTGCTTGTCGACCCAGGCCTCGTGCAGCAGCGTCCATGACTTCCACGCGAAGAGCGCGCAAAAGCCGAGACTGAGGAGATCGACGCCGATGCGGCGCGCCGCATCGGCGCGCGACGACAACAGCGTCGCGACGGCCTCGATGCCGACATGGCCGCGGATCGACTGCACGAAGGCGCCGGCCAGGAAGGTGGCGCCGACGAGCAGGAACACGGCCGTCTCGTCCTGCCAGTCGGTGGAGCTCTTGAAGACGTAGCGCGTGACCACGCTCGAGGTCAGCACCAGAGAGGCTGCGAGCAGCGCCAGCATGCCGAACGCGACCATGGCGCGGTTGGCCTGCGCCAGCGCCCGCGCCAGCGGCTGCAGCAGGCGCGGCGTCGCCGGGTCGATGGCGGCGGAAGTCCCCTGGGCCGCCGCCACCGGCGGCAAGCTGGTCGCGCCAGCCTGTACTTCCGTCACGCGATCAGCTTTTGCGCGGCCTTGAGGAGTGCCGCCGAGGTTTCGCCACGGTCGGCGTAGTCTTTCCACGCCGTCTCGCGGGCGATCGCCTGCCACTTGCGCACGGTGGCCTCGTCGAGGTCGTAGACCTTGGCGCCGGCCTTGGCGTAGATGTCGGCGCAGGCCTTGTCGTCGGCCTTGGCGGCCTCGAAGGCGAACTTCTCCTGCTCGGCGCCTGCCGCCATCAGGATGTCCTGCTGCGCCTTCGGCAGCTTGCTGAACACGTCCTTGCTCATCATCAGCGGCTCGAACATGAACCAGTAGGCCTTGTTGCGGCCGCTGGTCAGGCTCTTGGCGATCTCCTCGAGCTTGAAGGAGATGAAGCTGGTCGACGAGGTCATCGCCGCGTCCATCGCGCCGGTCTGCATGGCGGCATAGATCTCGTTGCTGGGCAGCGAGATCACGGAGGCGCCGGCCTGCTTGAGCATCAGGTCCATCTCGCGGCTGCCGCCACGCACCTTCAGGCCCTTGGCGTCTTCGGGCTGCACCAGCGGCGTCGAGCGGCTGGCCACGCCGCCGGCTTGCCAGATCCAGCTGAGCAGCACGATGCCCTTGTCGTCCATCGTCTTGGCGAGCAGCTTGCCGACTTCGGCGGTCTTCCACTTGGCGCCGATCTCGTAGCTCGGCACCAGAGCCGGCATCAGGCCGATGTTGGCTTCGGGGACTTCGCCGCCGGCATAGGGCAGCGGATACAGGCTGATGTCCAGCGCGCCCTTCCTCATCGCCGAGAACTGGGCGTTGGTTTTCATGAGCGACGAGCCGGGATAGACCGCTGCCTTCAGCGCGCCGTTGCTGCGCTTCTCGATGTCAGCGGCGAAGCGCCGGCAGAGGCGGTCGCGGAAGTCGCCTTCGGTGGCGGTGCCGCCCGGAAACTGATGCGAGATCTTCAGCGTGCCGGCTTGCGCGAAGGCGCCCGGGGTGCCGGCCGCGAGGCCCGCTGCTGCCAGCGTCCGCATGCAATCACGTCGTGTCATGGCCATGGTCTTCTCCTGATCTGTGGATTCTTTCGCCGTCCGTTCGAGGCCCGTGGGTGGTCTCGTCGGCGGTGTCGTGCGGCGATTTTGCGGGTCGCATGGAGGCGCCGCCATCGGGAATGTCGCGATGCCGGACGAGGCCGACGCGAACTCCGTCAGGATGCGACGCCCAGCTCGACGAGCAGGAAGGTGTCGTCCTCGGCAATCTCGCGCAGCGAATCGAAGCGACCCGACGCACCACCGTGACCGACTTCGAGATTGATCTTCAGCAGCAGCGGGCGGCCGCCGGTCTTGAGCGTGCGCAGCCTGGCGACGTACTTCGCCGGCTCCCAGTAGGCGACCTGGGTGTCGTTGAGGCCGGTGCGCACGAGCATCGCCGGCCAGTCGCCCGCGGTCAGGTTGTCGTACGGGCTGTAGGCACGCATCCAGGCGTACTGCTCCTTGATCTTCGGGTTGCCCCACTCGATGAACTCGCCCACCGTGAGCGGCATCGTCTCGTCGAGCATGGTGGTGACGACATCGACGAAGGGCACGTCGGCGATCACCGCCCGGAACAGCTCCGGCCGCAGGTTCGCCACGGCGCCCATCAACAGACCGCCGGCACTGCCGCCCTGGATCGCGAGCATCGCCGGCGTCGTCCGGCCGCGCGCCACCAGCGCCTCGGCACAGGCGATGAAATCGGTGAAGGTGGTCGCCTTTTTCGCCATCTTTCCGGCCTCGTACCAGCTGCGGCCGAGATCGCCGCCGCCGCGGATGTGGGCAATGGCGAAGACGACGCCGCGGTCGAGCAGCGACACCCGCGTCTGCGAGAACGAAGGGTCGATCGGGATGCCGTAGCTGCCGTAGCCGTAGAGCAGCAGCGGCTGCGGCCCACCGACCTGGCAGTCGCGCCGCCAGACCAGCGAGATCGGCACCCGCGTGCCGTCGGCGGCCTCGGCGAAGATGCGCTCGCTGGCATAGAGCGCGGGCTCGTAGCCGGGCACCGGCTGTCGCTTCTTCAGCACGCGGTCGCGGCCGATCAGGTCGTAGTCCCAGGTCGTCGCCGGAGTCGTCATCGAGGCGTAAACGAAACGCAGGGTCGTGGTCTCGAACTCGGCATTGGCGGTGGTGCGAACGGTGTAGGCGGCCTCGTCGAAGGCGACGCGATGCTCGCCGCCGCGCACGAGGTCGAACACGCGCAGCTCGAGGCTGCCGGCGACCCGCTCGGTGACGACGAGGTGCTCGGAGAAGACGTCGAGGTCGTCGAGCATGACGTCGTCGCGGGCGCCGACGAGCTCCTCGGCGGCCGCCAGGTCGGGCGAAGCGGCGTCCATCCGGACCAGCCGGAAGTTGCGGCCGGTGTCGTTGACGAGCACGTAGAAACTGCCGAGGCGATGCTCGACGTGGTATTCGATGTCGGCCCGGCGCGGCATCACGGTGCGCATCGCGAAGGTGTCCTCGACCGAATCGGCACCCACGTCGGCATCGGCATCGGCGTCGAACACCCGCGTCTCGGTCGAATCCTTGCTCTCGATCGCCAACGTCATGTAGCGCTCGTCGTGCGTCTTGGCCACGCCGATGTCGAACAGCTCGTCTGCCTCTTCGTAGAGCAGTGCGTCGGCCGCCGTGCTGCCGACGACGTGGCGCCAGAGCCGGTTCGAGCGCTTGGTGGCGTCCATCGTCGTGTAGTAGAGCGTGCGGCTGTCGTTGGCCCAGGCTGCCGACGAGACCTCGGCCATCTCCCAGGGGTCGTCGGCACCGGTCGTCAAGTCTCGGACGCGCAGGCCGTAGTCGCGACCGCCCGTGTAGTCGGCGGTGTAGGCGAGCAGGGCCGCGTCGCGGCTCACCGTCGCCAGGCCGAGGCTCAGGTGAGGCTTGCCACGCGCCATCTCGTTGAGGTCGAGCAGCGTCTCGTCAATGCCGTCGGCGTCGTAGCGGCGCCCGGGCCCCACCGCACGGCGGCGGAGATGGCGCGGGTACTGGTCGCCCTGCGAGGTGCGCGATGAATACCACCAGTCGCCCTTGCGGTACGGCACGGAATCGTCGTCCTGCTGGATTCGCCCGAACATCTCCTGGTAGAGCTGCTCCTTCAGCTGCGCGTGCGGTGCGAACCAGGCGTCGGCATAGGCGTTCTCGGCCTTCAGGTACGGCAAAGTGCGCGGGTTGTCGCGGTCGCGCAGCCAGTGGTAGTCGTCGATGCGCCGGTCGTCGTGGACGCCGACGTCCTTTGCTTCTCGGGGAGCGACGGGAGCTTGTGGCGCAGCGGGCGCTGCCGGGGCGGAGGCGGTCATGGAATGCAGGGGCCGAAAGGCGCCGATCGTATGTCGCTCAGGGGTGCGGCGCAGGAGGGCCACCCACGCCGCCCTCGACCTCGGCGATCTGCGTTGTGGACGAACTCGACCCGCGCGATTCACGGAAAGGATGCTCGCTCGGGAAAGCGCTCTGGGTCATCATCGGCCGGTGACACCCCCCGAACCCGCCGCCCCGACGATTCCGACATCGGCCCCCGCTGCCTGGGTCGACGCCGCAGCCATGAGCGCCTTCGACGCCACCGACGCCATCCAGGTCGCCATCGGCGAGCATGAGATCGCGGTCTATCTCGTGGCCGGCGAGCTCTTCGCGACCGACAACCGCTGCACCCACGGCGCCGCCAGGCTCTGCCACGGCACGCTGTTCGGCCACGAAATCGAGTGCCCGCATCACCAGGGTCGGTTCGACATCCGCAGCGGCGAAGCCACCTTCGCGCCAGCCAAACGCCCGCTGCGCACCTATGCCGTGCGGCTCGACGGCGAGCGCGTGCTTCTGGCTATTCCCTGAGTTTGCCGGCGGGCGCGCTATCGTCGCCCTCCCGACCTCGAAAGTGCCGATGCGCCCCGTCATCACGAGCCTGCTCGACACCGATCTCTACAAGTTCACGATGTGGCAGGCGATGCTGCATCGCCACCCCCAGACGCAGGCCGAGTACACGTTCGTGTGCCGCAACACGCCAGCCTATCCGCTGGCCGAGCTGGTGCCCGACATCGACCGTGAGCTCGATTCGCTCTGCAGCCTCGCGTTCCAGCCCGACGAGCTGAGCTACCTGTCGTCGCTGCGCTTCATCCGCTCCGACTTCGTCGACTTCCTGCGCATCTTCCACTTCCAGCGCGACTTCATCAGCGCCCG
>JBDTCA010000354.1:0-4848 GCA_039923815.1 Caldimonas sp.
GTTTCGGCCACGAGGAGATCGTGGCCGAGGGCGACGGCATGCTGGCCCTCGACATCGACCCCAAGCTGGCCTGGGCACTCGCCCACCGCGAGCAGTTCCCGGTCGACGTCAACCGGGCGCCGAAAGAGATGCTGCTGCGCGTGCCGGGCCTCGGCGTCAAGGCCGTGAGCCGCATGCTGCAGGCGAGGCGCGTGCGGCGGCTTCGCGCCGCCGATCTCGATCGCCTCCACGTGCCGCTCGCCAAGGTGCTGCCGTTCGTGGAGCTTGCCGACCATCGGCCCGGGCGCGCGCTGAGCAGCGAGGATCTCCGCGATCGCCTCGCGCCGCGCCCTGCCGAAGCGAACATGCAGGCGTCGCTGTTCGACGAAGACACCACGCCGGCAACGGCGTCAGCGCCCGGCTAAGCTCGGCGCGATGGCGGACCCCGGCAGCAGCGACGACCTCCGCTCCGTCACGCTGAACGGCGCCATCGACCTCGATGGTTTTCGTCGCAGATGCCGCGCCTTGTGGGCGGCCCAGGTGCCACCGGAACGGGTCGCCTGGCACACCACCGACGACGTCGAGGGCGATCTCTTCGAAGCCGCGGGCGCTGACGCAGAGGCGGTTGCCGCACCGGCCTCGTCGGCGCCTCCCGTCAATGCGCCGGTCCACTACATGGAGGTGGCGCAGAGCGTGGTGCTTCATGCCGATGCCGGGCGCTTCGGCCTGCTCTACCGCCTGCTCTGGCGCCTGCAGACCGAGCCCGGTCTGCGCGGCGACCCGCTCGACGCCGACTGGGTCGAGGCCGGCCACATGGCGCAGGCAGTGCGCCGTGACATGCACAAGATGAAGGCGTTCGTGCGCTTCCGGACGGTGATCGACGACGTGGCGAAAGAGCCGCTGCACGTCGCCTGGTTCGAGCCCGAACATCACATCGTCGAGGCGACGGCGCCGTTCTTCGCACGCCGCTTCACGGCCATGCGCTGGGCCATCCTGACGCCCGAGCGCAGCGTCCGCTGGGACGGCACCGCGCTGACCTTCGGCCCCGGTGGCCGCCGCGACGAGGCACCGCCGGCCGACGCGGGCGAGAAGCTCTGGCTCACCTATTACGAGAACATCTTCAACCCGGCCCGCCTGAAGCTGAAGATGATGCAAAAGGAGATGCCGAAGCGCTACTGGCACAACCTGCCCGAGGCGCAGTTGATCGACCCGCTGACGGCACGCGCCGCAGAACGCACGATGACGATGATCGAGCAAGGCCCGACCGTGCCGGCACGGCGTCAGCCGGCACCAGCTCATCCGCAGCCGACGCCCGGCCGCCACGAGTCGACGGGCGGCCACGCGCCACGTTCGCTGCCCGACCTGCGCGAGGCGCTCGAGCGTTGTCGCGAATGCCCGATCGGCGAGCACGCGACGCAGGCGGTGCCGGGCGAGGGCCTCACGCATGCGCCGCTGATGTTCGTCGGCGAGCAGCCCGGTGACCAGGAAGACCTGCAGGGTCGACCCTTCGTCGGACCGGCCGGACAGCTCTTCGCACGCGCGCTCGGTGATCTCGCGATCCCGCGCGAGAAGGTCTACGTCACCAATGCGGTCAAGCATTTCAAGTTCGAGCTGCGCGGCAAGCGGCGCATTCACAAGACGCCCGCGCAGCAGGAAGCTGCCGCCTGCCTGCACTGGCTGGAGAGCGAGATCACGCTTGTCGAACCCGAGTTGCTGGTGGCCTTGGGCGCCATCGCCGCGCGCCAGCTGATGGGCTGCGCCGTCGCCGTGACGAAGCAGCGTGGCCAGTTCCTGACCCGTGCCGATGGCCGCCGCGTGCTCGTCACGCTGCACCCTTCGGCCTTGCTGCGCATGGAGCCGGCGGACAAGGCGGCAGCCTACGACGCCTGGCTGGCCGACCTGCGCCACGCCGCCAACCACTTCCACAGCATGCGGGAAGGCTGACGCACAAACGCGCCCGTTGCCGAAACAGTCCTACAGCGGGCGCGGTCCTCGCCTGATTGCGCTGGCCGGACGACATGCTTCAATCGTTGGCCAAAGCACCCGCTTGAGCGACCTCTTCGAACGAAAGATTGCAATGAACGACACCGGACCGTCCCGCGAACACCTCTGGAAAATGATCAAGGACATCAGGTTCGCGATGTTCACCACTCGCCACGGCAACGGCCACCTGCACTCGCGGCCCATGACGACGCAGAACAAGGCGATCGACGAAGACGGGAGCCTGTGGTTCTTCATGTCGAAGAAGGGCGACCCGGTGGACGACGTCAAGGCCCAACCCACGGTCAACGTCGTCTATGCCAACCCGTCGTCGGACACCTATGTGTCGGTGTCGGGCACGGCCGCGCTGATCGAGGACCAGGCCAAGAAGAACCAGCTCTGGAGCAAGATGGCCGAGGCGTGGTTTCCCGGCGGTCCGACCGATCCCGACCTCGCCCTCGTGCAGGTTCAGATCGTCCACGCCAACTACTGGGACGTGAAGGAAAGCAAGATCGTCCAGCTCTACGAGATGGCCAAGGCGGTCGTCACTGGCAAGCCACCGACGGGGATGGGCGATCACGGCGAAGTCCGCATGCGCTGACCGCCCGCCGCAGCCCGGCGTCGACGCGGCACCGATCAGGACGTGAAGCCACGCCCTGTTCGGCGCTTCACCTCTTTCACCTGGCGCTACCGTGGCGGCAATACCTGAATGGGACACCCCATGCGCCACGCCCCGTCGACCCTCCACTTCTCGCAAGCCTTTCGGCCAGTGCCTGCCGGCGCCATCGAGTGGGAAGAGCTGCCCTCGCTGGCGGCGCGGGTTCGCGATGCCGGCGTGCACGCGACGGCGGGCATCCCCTGGGACAGCACCCGGCCGGCCTCGCTTGACACCGTGACCGCGCCGATGCCGTTCCGCGAGCCGATGCAAGGCATGGCCATTCGCGAGATGCACGACCGCGACATCTTCCGGCACTTCTTCGGCCAGTGACCGCTCCGCGCCGGCGCTAAGCTGGCGCATGGACACCACGCCGACCCCAGCCCGCACGATCCCGACCCGTCACGTTCGCTATTACTGGGAAGACTTCACCGTCGGCCAGACGCGCGAGTTCGGTCACTACGAGGTCAGCCGCGAGGCCGTGCTCGACTTCGCGAGCCGATTCGATCCGCAGCCCTTCCATCTCAGCGACGACGCCGCGGCCGCGTCGTTGTTCGGCCGGCTTTCCGCCAGTGGCTGGCATACCTGCGCCATGGTGATGCGGATGATGTGCGATGGCTATCTGCTGGACTCGTCCAGCCTCGGCTCACCCGGCATGGAGTCGGTGAAATGGCTGAAGCCGGTGTACCCGGGCGACGTTCTCCGCCTGCGCATGACGATCCTTGAATCGAGGCCGCTCGCGAGCCGACCGACGGTCGGTCTCGTTCGGGCCGCCTACGAGGCCGTGAACCAGCATGGCGAGCCGGTTCTGGCCATGGACGGCTACGGCATGTTCGGCCGGCGCGAGCCTGCCACGCAGCCGCTCGGAGCCGTGAATTTGTAGCGCTCCGGAGCGTGCATGGACGATGCCCCGGGGCAGTGACGCGGGCGACAATGCCGGGCTCGCTCTGCGCCCACGAGCGCTGGGCGCCGCAACCCGACAACGGTGAACGCGACCCGCCATCAGGAGCATGTAGATCGCCAGGACCCCGGCCCCCGATTTCGGTGACACGCTCGCTGTCGCGCCCCTCGGCGACAGCGCCTTGCCCATTGGCAGCCGACTGCGCGACTACGAGATCACCGGCGTCCTCGCCGAGGGCGACTTCGCCATCGTCTATCTGGCTCGCGATCATTCGCTGCAGCGCATGGTCGCGGTCAAGGAGTACCTGCCGGTCGCGATCGCGTCGCGGCGCAGTCAGTCGGCGGCCATCGTCGTCGAACCGGGCCACGCCGAGGACTTCGAAGCCGGGCTGAAAAGCTTCGTCGCCGAGGCTCGGGTGCTGGCCCGCTTTGACCATCCTTCACTGGTCAAGGCCTACCGGTTCTGGGAGGACAACGGCACCGCCTACATGGCGATGCCGTTCTACGAAGGTCCCACGCTGAAGACGGCGCTCGCCGAGCTCGGCCATGTGCCCGGCGAAGGCGAGCTGCGCACCTGGCTGAAGCCGATCCTCAATGCCGTCACGGTGTTGCACGAAGGCGGGACCTGGCACCAGAACATCGGCCCCGGCGAGATCGTGTTGACGCCGACCGGGCCGGTGCTGCTCGGCTTCGGCGCGGCGTCGCGTGCCATCGGCACCCTCGGCCACGGACCGGTCTCGACGCTGAAGCCGGGCTTCGCCGCGCTCGAGCAATACGGCATCGACGCCGCCACCGCCGTCGGCCCCTGGACCGACCTCTACGCGCTGGCCGCCGTCCTCTACGACGCAATCGCCGGCGCGCCTCCGCAGTCGGCGCCCGAGCGATTGAATGGCGATACGCTGCAGCCGCTTTCGCAGGTCGCGGCGGGCCTCTACAGCACCGGCTTCCTGGCCGCGATCGACGCTGCGCTCGCGATTCGCCCGGCCGAGCGCTGCCGCAGCCACGATCAGTTCCGCGCCGCCATGGGCGACATCGCGGCGCCCGCCGCGTCGGCCTCGCTGGCACCCCGGCGGGACCTGATGCAGGAGCCGTTCCTGCGCGACACGTCGTCGCACCGCGAGGTCACGGTGCCGGATCGGCCGCTGCGGCAGCCGATCGAGCCGCCGCCGGTCAAGGCCACGGCGGGTGTCGAACACGAGGCCCGCGGCCAGGCCCTTGCCGACGACGATCGCGCGGGCGGCCAGGGTGGCCGCCAGGAAGCCGCGTGGATGGGCGACGGCGGCCCTGCGAGCGGCCGCGGCAAGCGAACGCTGTTCGGCGTGGTCGCCGGCGTC
>JBDTCA010000355.1:0-4966 GCA_039923815.1 Caldimonas sp.
TTGCTGCGTGGCAAGAGCGTCTTCAATCTCTTCTTCGAGAACTCGACGCGCACGCGCACGACCTTCGAGATCGCCGCCAAGCGGCTCTCGGCCGACGTCATCAACCTCGACATCGCGCGCTCCAGCACGGCCAAGGGCGAGAGCCTGCTCGACACCATCGCCAACCTGTCGGCGATGCATGCCGACATGTTCGTCGTGCGCCATTCGGAGAGCGGCGCGCCGTACCTGATCGCGAAGCACTGCGCGCCGCACGTCCACGTGGTCAATGCGGGTGACGGGCGGCATTCGCACCCGACGCAGGGGCTGCTCGACATGTACACGATCCGTCACTACAAGAAGGATTTCCGCAACCTCACGGTGGCGATCGTCGGTGACATCGTCCACTCGCGCGTGGCCCGCTCCGACATCCACGCGCTGACCACGCTCGGCGCCCCGGAGATCCGCGCTGTCGGCCCGAAAACGCTGGTGCCGGGCGATCTCAAGGAGATGGGCGTGCGCGTGTGCCACAACCTCGAAGAAGGCATCCGCGGTGCCGACGTGATCATCATGCTCAGGCTGCAGAACGAACGCATGGGCGGCGGCCTGCTGCCGAGCGCCGGCGAGTACTTCAAGACCTTCGGCCTGACGCCGGAGAAGCTGGCGCTGGCCGCGCCCGACGCCATCGTCATGCATCCGGGCCCGATCAATCGCGGCGTCGAGATCGACTCGGCGGTCGTCGACGGCACGCAGAGCGTGATCCTGCCGCAGGTCACCTTCGGGATCGCCGTGCGGATGGCGGTGATGTCGATCATCTCGGGGAATTCGGCGTGAGGGCAGCCGGCATGGAGGCGGTCGAATGAAGCTGCTTGTCGACAACGCCCGAGTCGTCGATCCGGCGAGCGGCCGCGACGAGCGCGGCAGCGTCGCCATCGCCGACGGTGTCATCGTGGCGGCCGGTCGCGACTTCACGCCTGACCGCACGATCGACGCCCGTGGCGCCGTCGTCGTGCCCGGTCTCGTCGACCTCGCGGCCCGTCTCGGCGAGCCTGGCCACGAGCATGCCGGCCTGCTCGAATCGGAACTGGCGGCGGCCGTCGCCGGGGGTGTCACGAGCCTGGTGTGCCCACCCGACACCGACCCGGTGCTCGACGAGCCCGGCCTCGTCGAGATGCTCAAGTTCCGGGCCCGCAACCTCGACCTGGCAAGGCTCTATCCGCTCGGCGCGCTGACACGCGGCCTCGAAGGCGAAGCGCTGACCGAGATGGCCGAGCTCACGGAGGCCGGCTGCATCGGTTTCTCGCAGGCCGACGTCGCCGTCAAGGACACACTGGTGCTGCATCGCGCGCTGCAATATGCGGCCACCTTCGGCTACGCGGTGTGGCTGCGCCCGAACGACGCGTGGCTCGGCCTCGGCGTTGCCGCCAAGGGCCCGCTGGCCACACGCATGGGCCTGTCGGGCGTGCCGGTGCTGGCCGAGACGATCGCCCTGGCGACGATCTTCGAGCTGGTGCGCGACACCGGTGCCCGCGTCCACATCTGCCGCCTGAGCAGCGCCGCCGGCGTCGAGCTGGTGCGCCGCGCCAAGGCCGAAGGCCTGCCAGTGACCAGCGACGCCAGCATCCACCAGCTGCACTTCATCGACGTCGATGTCGGTTACTTCGATTCGGCGATGCGGCTGGTGCCGCCGCTGCGCCAGGGTCGTGACCGCGACGCCATTCGCGCCGGGCTCGCCGACGGCACCATCGACGCTCTCGTCAGCGACCACACGCCCGTCGCCGAAGACGCCAAGCATCTGCCGTTCGCCGAGGCGCAGCCGGGCGCCACCGGCCTCGAGCTGCTGCTCGGCGCCACGCTCAAGTGGGGCGAGGCGAGCCGGCTGGCGCTGGCGCAGACGCTGGCCACGGTGACCAGCCGGCCTGCCGCCGTGCTGGCGGCGTCTTCGCCGATGGCGCCGCGCATCAGCGGCATCGCCGCCGGCGCGCCGGCCGACCTCTGCGTCTTCGCACCCGACGCGTCGTGGCAGGTCCAGGCCTCAGCGCTCGCCAGCCGCAGCCACCACACGCCATTCGCCGGCTACGAGATGCCGGGCCGCGTGCTCTGCACCATCGTCGACGGCCGGGTCGCCTTCGACGCGTCGACGTAGCCGGTCGCGCATGCGCTCCGGCATGCGCGCTTTCGGGCGCCTCGTGCGCTGCGTCGTGCATGGCCTGCACGGCGTCGTCATCGTGCACTTCGTGTTTCCCTCGCTCGACGCAGCGGCGCGGCAGGCGCGCATTCGCTGGTGGTCGGCGAAGATGCTGGGCGCCATCGGTGTCACGCTTCGCGTCGATGGGCTGGCGCCCGCAGGCGGCTGCCTGCTCGTCGTCAACCATGTCTCGTGGCTGGACATCATGGCCGTGCATGCCGTCGTGCCGGGCGCCCGTTTCGTTTCCAAGGCCGACGTCAAGGGCTGGCCATTGCTGTCGCGGCTGGTCGACTCGGCCGGCACGCTCTACCTCGAGCGCGAGAGGAAGCGCGACTCACTCCGCGTCGTCCACGCCATGGCCGAGGCACTTCGCGCCGGCGAGACCGTGGCGATCTTTCCGGAGGGCACGACCTCCACCGGCCACGGCCTGCTGCCGTTCCACGCCAACCTGCTGCAGGCCGCCATCGCGACGGCCACGCCGGTCCGGCCGGCGGCGCTGCGCTACGCCGACGCGCGCGGCGCGGTCAGCGAGGCGGTGGAGTTCGTGGGCCGGACGACGCTGCTGCAAAGCCTGTGGCGCACCGCAGGCGGTGAAGGCGTGACGGCAACGTTGTCGTTCCTGCCGCCGCGGGCCTCGGCCGGGCTCGACCGCCGCGCCTTCGCCGCCCAGCTCCGGGCCGACATCGGCGCCGCGCTGGGGCTCGACGCCGAGGCGCCGCCGGCCGAGCGCTAGCCGGCCCGGCCCTGTCCGGCGACGGCAGCGGCAGCTTTTGCCGCGGCGGCTGCGTCGCCGAGGTAGTAGCTGCGGATCGGCTTCAGGTCGTCGTCGAGCTCGTAGACGAGCGGGATGCCGTTCGGGATGTTGAGGCCGACGATGTCGGCGTCGGCGATGCCGTCGAGGTACTTGACCAGCGCCCGCATGCTGTTGCCATGGGCCGCGATGAGCAGTCGTTCGCCGCTGCGGATGGCCGGCGCGAGCGTCTCGTGCCAGAACGGCAAGACGCGGGCGACGGTGTCCTTCAGGCATTCGGTGAGCGGCACCTGGCCGGGCTGCAACGCGGCATAGCGCGGGTCGTGGCGCTCGCTGCGCACGTCGCCTTCGGCCAGCGGCGGCGGCGGCACGTCGTAGCTGCGGCGCCAGGCAAGCACCTGCGCCTCACCGAACTCGAGCGCCGTCTCCGCCTTGTTGAGGCCTTGCAGTGCGCCGTAGTGGCGCTCGTTGAGGCGCCAGTCGTTGCGCACCGGCAGCCAGGTGCGGTCCATCTGGTCGAGCGCGTGCCAGAGCGTCCAGGTGGCGCGCTTCAGGACCGACGTCCAGGCCCGGTCGAATTCGTAGCCCTCGCGTTTGAGCAGGCGGCCCGCGGCCCGGGCCTGTTCGACTCCAGCCGGCGTCAGATCGACGTCGGTCCAGCCGGTGAATCGGTTGTCGAGGTTCCACGTGGACTCGCCGTGGCGCAGGAGTACGAGCTTGTGCATCGCGAAATTCTATAATTCGCGTTTTGCCTCGGCGCCGTGTGCAGGCGTTGCCCCCACCTTGGACTTCGTTCTCCAGAACTGGTATCTCTTTGCGGTTGCGCTGGTCTCCGGCGGCCTGCTGGCGTGGCCGGCGTTGGTCGAAGGCGCCTCAGGCGCCCGCGTATCGGCTGCCGATGCGGTGCAACTCATCAATCGTGAAAAGGCGGTGCTGATCGACGTCAGCGACGCGGCGGAATACGCGGCCGGCCATGCTGTCGGCGCCAAGAGCGTTCCCTTCGCCACGATCGAGACTTCGCGCGACCTGCCGAAGAACAAGTCGCTGCCGCTCGTCGTTGTGTGCGCCACCGGCTCGCGGGCGCCGCGCGCCGTCGCCGCGCTCAAGAAGCTCGGCTTCGCCAACGCCCACGTGCTTGCCGGCGGCCTTGGTGCCTGGCGAGCCGCCAACCTGCCGATCGAGAGAGCCTGATGGCGCCCGTCAAGATGTACAGCACCGGGAGCTGCCCGTTCTGCATTCGCGCCAAGGCACTGTTGCACCAGCGCGGCGTCGAATCCATCGACGAGATCCGGATCGACGAGCGACCGGCCGAGCGTGCCACCATGATCGACCTGACGCGCCGCTACACGGTGCCGCAGATCTTCATCGGCGACGTTCACGTCGGCGGCTGCGACGATCTCGTCGCTCTCGACCGCAGCGGCGGCCTCGAGCCGCTGCTGGCGGGTACGTAATCACCTTTATCCCGGGAACCTGGCCATGGCCGACGAAGAAATCAACATCACGCCCTCGAGCGACGCTCCTCTTTTCCAGATCCAGCGCATGTACCTGAAGGATCTGTCGCTCGAGCAGCCGAACTCGCCGCAGATCCTGATCGAGCAGGGCCAGCCGCAGGTCGAGATCAACCTGACCCTCGGGGCCGAGGTCATCGGCGATGGCATGTACGAAGTGACCGTCACGGCCACGGTCACGACGAAGATCAACGAGAAGACCTTGTTCCTGGTCGAGGCCAAGCAGGGCGGCATCTTCGAGATCCGCAATATTCCCGAAGAGCAGCTCAAGCAGATCCTGGGCATCGCCTGCCCAGGCATCGTCTACCCGTATCTGCGTGCCATCGTCTCCGACGTGTGCACGCGCGCCGGCTTTCCGCCGGTGGTGCTGTCGGAGGTGAACTTCCAGGCGATGTTCGAAGCCCAGCAGGCGCAGATGCTCGCCGGCGCCGAGGCGCCTGCCGTGGCCACGAACGGCTCGGGCGCCACCGTCAACTAGGGCGCGACCCATGGCGCCCGCGCCATGAACGTCACCGTGCTCGGCGCAGGGGCCTGGGGCACGGC
>JBDTCA010000356.1:0-8019 GCA_039923815.1 Caldimonas sp.
TCACGTCCGGAACGATGCCCTTGGCCTGGATCGAGGCGCCGCTCGGCGTGTAGTAGCGAGCGGTGGTGATCTTCAGTGCCGTGTCGGGCGACAGCGGCCGGACCGTCTGCACGGAGCCCTTGCCGAAAGTCTGCGCCCCCATGATGGTGCCGCGGTGATAGTCCTGCAGGGCGCCGGCGACGATCTCGCTGGCTGACGCCGAGCCTTCGTTCACGAGCACGATCAGCGGCACCTTCTTCACGGCGTCGGGCAGGCGCTTCAAGGGGTCGGCGCCGCCGCGGCGCTGGTAGAACTCCGGCGACGCCTTGAACGTGGCCTTCGAGTCGGGGAGCTGGCCGTTGGTGGTCACGACGACGGCCTCGGCAGGCAGGAAGGCCGCCGACACCGCGATCGCGCCTTCGAGCAGGCCGCCGGGGTCGTTGCGCAGGTCGAGGATCAGCCCCTTCATGTGGGGCTCCTGCTTGTAGAGATCGGCGAGCTTGAGGGTGAAATCCTCGACCGTGCGGTCCTGGAACTGGCTGACGCGGATCCAGCCGTAGCCTGGCTCGATGATCTTGGCGCGAACGCTCTGCGTGCGGATCTCCTCGCGCACGATGGTGACCGGGAAGGTGCGGCTCTCTGACTTGCGGAACACGGTCAGCACGACCTTCGTGTTCGGCTCTCCGCGCATCTTCTTCACCGCCTGGTCGACGCTCAGGCCCTTGACGAGCGTGTCGTCGATCTTGGTGATCAGATCACCGCTTTTCATGCCGGCACGAAACGCGGGCGAGCCTTCGATCGGGCTGACGACCTTGACCAGGCCGTCTTCCATGGCCATCTCGATGCCGATGCCAACGAAACGACCGGTGGTGGCCTCGCGAAATTCCTTGAAGCTCTTCTTGTCGAAGTACTGCGAGTGTGGATCGAGCCCGGCAACCATGCCGCCGATGGCGTCGCTGATCAGCTTCTTCTCGTCGACAGGCTCGACATAGTCGCTCTTGACCATTCCGAACACTTCGGCCAGCTGCCTCAACTCCTCGATCGGGAGCTGGGCCACGGTATTGCGCGCAGTCGCCTCGAACTGCATCGTGGCGAGCGCTCCAGCGACGGCACCGAGCGCCAGCCATCCGGCGACTTTGAGCTTGACCCCCATGAACGACCCTTCTCGGCCTTTGCCGGACCCACTCATAGCCATTGAAAACGACCCTCAGTATATTGTGCGAAGCAAATTTGGAGCCTGATGCAACGGGCAAAGTTGCAGGCGCGCCCGGGTATTTCTAGGCAGGGTCCAAGGGGGCAGGTGCCTCGATCCTGGGCGTCGCGAGCGGGGTCGACCGGCTCGGCGCACGAGGTTCGCCTTTTCGCTCTTCCGCTACCAGATCGTCAGTGCCCGAGCAGGATCACGGCGGAACGCCAGGCTCGCGGGTGGTCATGCGGGCTGGAGATACTGGTCGAGCAGGGCCTCTAGTTTCGGCAGCTGGACGGGTTTGGTCAGGTAGTCGTCCATGCCGGCCGCAACGCAGCGGCTCGCTTCGTCCTTCAGCGCGTTGGCTGTCAGTGCGACGATCGGCATGCGAAGGCCGGCCCGTTCCTCGCTGCGAATGTGGGTGGCTAGGCCGTAGCCATCCAGCTCCGGCATCTGCAGGTCGGTCAGCAGCATGGCGAAGCGGCCGCTGCGCCAGAGCATGAGCGCCGCGCTGCCGTTGTCGGCGATCTCGGCCTCGTAGCCGAGCAGCTGGAGCTGCGCGGCGATGACCTTCTGATTGATGGCGTTGTCTTCGGCAACGAGGATCAGACCCGGACGCGGGTCGCTGCCCATCCGAGGTGCGGTCGCGCCACTCCGGGAGCGGGGCACGACGACCGGCTCCTTGACTTGCGTCGCGACGATGTCCAGCGGCAAGCGAACCGTGAACGTGGAGCCCACATCGGGCGTGCTGCTGACCAGGATCTCGCCGCCCATCAACTCGACAAGGCGCTTGCAGATCGTCAGACCCAGTCCCGTGCCGCCGAAGCGCCGCGTCGTCGAGGCGTCGGCCTGCGAGAAGGGGCTGAAAAGCTGGCCAAGAGTGACTTGGTTCATGCCGATGCCGTTGTCTTCGACGACGAGCTCGAGGGCGACTTGGCCCAGGCCGGCCGGGCGCTGGCCGGCGCGCACCGACACCCGCCCGCGGCCGCTGCGGTGGCCGGAGAACTTAATGGCGTTGTTGACCAGGTTGACGAGGATCTGGCGCACGCGAACCGCGTCGCCCCACACCGGCTGAGACAGCGTCGGGTCGACGGCGACGACGACCGCGACGCCACCGGCGACGCCACCGAACAAGGCGCACACCTTTTCGACGATGTCCGCCACCGACATCGGCGCGCGTTCGAGCTCGATCTTCCCGGCCTCGATCTTCGAGAAGTCGAGGATGTCTTCGATGATCCCCATCAATGAATAGGCCGAGTCGCGCGCCAGGCCCAGCATCTTCGACTGCTCGGGGTCGAGTGCGGTGTGCTCGAGGACGTCGATCATGCCGATCACGCCGTTCATCGGCGTGCGGATCTCGTGGCTCATGGTCGCCACGAACGACGATTTGGCGCGGCTGGCATCTTCGGCCTCCCGGCGCGCCTGCTCGAGTGCGGCGGTGCGCTCGGTGACCCGCGATTCCAGCGTCTCGTTGAGCGTGCGCAGCGCCTCCTGGCCCTGGCGCCGCTCAGTGGTATCGCGACGCACGCCGACCCAATGCGAAACCTCGCCCGAGACCGAACGAACGGGCACGACTTCGAGTTCGACCCAGTAGGTGCTGCCGTCCTTCCTGTAACTGATCAGCTCGCCGCGCACGGGTTCGCCTTCGCGCAAACATGCCCAAATCCTGGCCAGTTCGGTCGTCGACGTCAGCGGCCCGTGCAGGACGGACAGTGTCTGGCCGATTGCTTCTTCGCGGCTGTAGCCGGTGCACCGAACGAAGGCGTCGTTGACGAAGACAATGCGGACACTGTTGCCGTCCTGCGAGACCTCGGAAATGACGACGACATCGTTCATGTGTGCAACGCAGGTCTCCAGAAGCCGGAGCTGCTCCTGCCCGCGGTGCCGCTCGGTCACGTCGCGGAAATACACGGTCACGCCCGACTCCGACGGGAAGGCATCGATCTCGAACCACACCTTGAACCGCGCAGAGAACGCTTCGAAACTTTCTGGCCGACGGGAGTCGATCACCTGGCGGTAGCGCCGGACGAACTCGTTGTCGCTTTCAATCGGAAAGAGATCCGACACCCGTCGGCCGAGAATTTCGCTCGCGGGGCGATTGAGAAAGCGTTCTGTCTCGGCGTTGGCGTAGGTGACGCGAAGCTCGCGATCGAGCGTGAAGAAGCCGTGCGTGATGCTTTCAAGCGTGTCGGTGAGGCGCGTGGCGAGCGCCTGCATCTCCTCCGCGGCACGCTTCCTCTCTGAAATGTCCTGCACAGCACCCTGGGTGCCGACGATGGTGCCGGCGGCATCGCGCACGGCCTGGCCGATCGTGCGCACGCCGATGTGCCGGCCCTTGGGCGTGATGAGCTCGAGTTCGAGGTCGTAAGGGATGCCATCTCTCGCGCAGGCGCTCACGGCCGCCAGCATCGCCGGCCGCGATTCCGGTGCGTAGAAGCCCAGCGCCTGCTTGATGGATACCAAGCTGCCGTTCGGCAAATCGAGCAATGCGCAGAGCTCGTCGGAGTACTCGAACGTGCCTTGCGCGAGGTCGAACGACCAGCCGGCGACGTGGGCCACGCGGCCGGCGATCGCCAGCACGACTTCGCTCTTTTTCGCTTGGCGTTCGGCACGCTTGCGCTCGGTGACGTCGTTGACCAGGATGAGGCGCGCCGGTCGGTCGCCGAAAGTGATGCCGCTCGACGAGATCTCGACGTCGATGACCGTGCCATCACGGGTGCAGTGCTGCCAGGCGCTCGAGCGCTGCGCTGGGTCACGCGTGTGCGCGAGATCGTCTTCGAGACGGGGCAGGCCGGCGGCCGGATGCAGGTCGCGCAGTGTCAGCGCCATGAACTCCGCGTGCGAATAGCCGTATCTGGCGAGTGCAGCGTCATTGACGGCGAGAAAGCGCAGTCGTTCATCGTCGAGAACCCACATCGGCAATGGATTGGCAGCGAAGACCACCCGGTACTCGGCTTCCGAGGCTCGCAGCAGTCGCTCGGCGTCGCTGCGCTGCATCACGCTGCTCATCCACTGGGCGAGGATCTGCAGCGTGCTTTCCTCGCGTGGCGAAAAGGTCCAGGTGCGGCCCGAGAACACGACCAGCGCGCCGATTACCGCGCCGCCGTTGCGAAGCGGTGCCGTGATCATCGAACGGGTGCCGAATTCGCGAACGGCTGCGGCGTTCATGCGTGGATCGGTGAGCGCGTCGTCGCAGCGAAGCGTCGTGTCGCTGGCCACGCTCGTCCCCACGAGGCTCGTCGCTCGCGGCAGGCGAAGCGCGCGCTGCAAGGTCGCCGAACCCGAGGCCGAGCGATAAACCATGTCGTCGCCGTCGATGGTCAGGATCGCTGCCCCCGTCGCGCCGGTCAGCTCGAGCGCCCGCTCGGTCATCAGGTCGAGCATCACCTGAAGATCGCCGCTCGACGAGACCATCTCCTGCTGGATGCCGGCGATGCCGCGCTGAATGGACAGCGAACGCCGGCTCTCTTCGGCGGCGCGCGCGTCGGCGCGGCGACGCTCGGTGATGTCCATCACCATCCCGGCCCGGCGCAGCGACCGGTCGCCGTCGATCTCGATGGTCGCGCCGCGATCGAGGATCACCCGCTCCTCGCCGTCCGGTCGGACGATTCGATACTCGATCTCGAACACGTCGGTGCTGGCGTCCATGCTGACAAATCGGCCGCGGACCACCTCTTGATCGTCTTGGTGGACGAGCTTCACGAATGCCGAGCTGGTGGCTTCGAAGGTGTCCCGGTCGAGACCGAAGATCTCCATCGTCTCGTCCGATCCGACGAGCCGACCGGTGGCGATGTCGAGGTCCCAGCTGCCGATGCCGGCGATATGGGCCGCACTCGACAGCAGGAACTTCTGGCGTCGCATTTCTTCTTCGGCGTCGCGGCGTTGGTGCGCGGCGCGCAGCGAGTCGGCCGTCAGGCTCAGGCAATTCGCTACTGCGGTCAGCAGGTCGATCTCGTCGGCCTGGAAATCATCGGCCTCGCCGGCAGCGACGATCAGCGCTCCGGTCGGCACGCCGCCTGCGAACAGGGGAAAACACGCGGTGGTGTCGAAGCCGCTTGCACTGGCCAGCCGCTGCCACTGGATCGAGGCGTCGGCTGTGGCGCACAACCACCGCCGGCCGGCGCGCACTGCGTCGGCCAGTGCGCCCGCTGATGCGAGGGCGGCGTCGACGTCGCGACGGGGAGTCGCGCCGCCGTCGACTTCACTCACAGCAACGCTGTGCAGGTCGCCCGACTTGGGGTCGATGGCGACGACGAGCGCCAGATGCAGGCCGCCGCGATGGACGGCGATGCTGCAGGCGAGCGCGTGCAGGGCGCCCTCATCCTGCGCATGCGTTGCGCCCTCGCTGATCTTGCCGACGACGCCGTGCAAGCGATTGAGGCGTTGCAGCCGGAACTCGGCGTGCTTGCTCGGCGTGATGTCCTCGATGACCGACATCCCATGTCTGGCCTCGCCGCCGTCGTCGGCGGGCATGGTCGTCGTCAGGCGTACCCAGAAGATCTCGCCGCTCTTCTTGACATATCGCCGCTCCGCCGTGTACGAGCCACCGACCCTCGCCACGCTCAGGCGACGCTGCTCGTCGGCAGCGCCGTAGTCGCTGGCCAGTGTGATCTGCCGGAAGTGCATGCCGGTGAGTTCGGCCGGCGAGTAGCCGGTCATCTCGCACAGAGCCACGTTCACGCGCAGGAAGATGCCGGCGGTCGAGAGGTGCGCCATGCCCACACCGGAGCGCTCGAAGATGGCACGGAACAGCTCGTTTTCCTGTGCCGTCGATTCCGGTGGATGGCCGTCGGGAGGAGAAGCGAGGTCAACGAGCGACGATTGCTCTGCGGAAGCAGACATGCGAATAGGGGTGGCCTCGAAATTTTGCCGCGCCCGCGCGGGCATGAATGAACGGTGTACCAACGCCGACCATCCTACGAGTCTGCGAGCCGCATTGCCTGCGGCGATCGTGCGCTACGACACTCGAACCGGGTCCGCGGCGCGTGTCGTTCCCTGCCGAGGGCCGTCGCGCTAAGCTCGTACGTCTTGCGCAGGGGAGGCGCCATGTCGAAGCTGGTCGTGATGGGCGTTTCGGGCTGCGGTAAATCGACGCTGGCGGCCGAGATCGCCCGCGCCCTCGGCGCGGAGCTGATCGAGGGCGACCAACATCACCTGCCGGCAAGCAGGGAAAAAATGCGGCTCGGCATCGCCCTCGACGATGGCGACCGCGAGCCCTGGCTCGACGAGCTCGGCAGGCTGGTGGCACGTGGGGAAGGTCCGGTGGTGCTGACATGCTCGGCGCTCAAGCGCGCGTACCGGCAGCGGCTTCGCCACGCCGTACCGTCGCTTCGATTCGTCTACATCGAGATCGACGAAGCGGCGGCGATGCAGAGGGTGCGCGTTCGGTCGCATCACTTCTTTCCCGCGAGCCTTGTCGCCGATCAGTTCCGCACGCTCGAGTCGCCGCTGGGCGAGGCAGGCACCCTGGCGGTCGACGGCGAATGCTCCATCGAGACGCAGCTCGATCTGGTGCTGATGTGGCTGGCCACCGCCTGACGCGGGAAGAGGGACCGGCTCGAACAACGCCCAGTAACCGGGCTTCCACGGGCTGGCAGGTGGCAGCCCCTAGAGATGTTTCCCGGTACTCCACCCGCGCGTCGCCAGGTGCTGGCTGCCGACGGCCTCGGCGGCTTCTTCGAGCGATGTGCCCATCGAGTCGTTCCAGCGGTTGAGGAAGCCGAACAGCGAGATGACGCCCAGGATCTCGACGATCTCGTCGTCGGTCCAGTGAGCTCGCAACGCGCGAGCGATGGATTCATCGACGGCGTTAGGCACGCTGGCGGCGGCCAGTGAGAATTCGAACGCTGCCTTTTCAGCGGCGCTGAATAGATCGCTCTCGCGGAAGTTCCAGAGTGCCGCAAGGCGCTCGTCGCTGGCGCCATATCGTTTGGCAGCAAGCACGGTATGCGCCTCGCAGTAGCGGCAGCCGGCCGTGGCGCTCGCGATGTGACCGATCAGCCGCTTCTGCTCGCTGGTGACCCGCCCGCCGTTCTCCATCACCGCGCGGTTGAGGTGAGTGAACGCCTTGGCGATTTCCGGCCGGCGCTGCATCGTGAGCACGCTGTTCGGAGGAAAGCCGAGCGTCTCGAAAAAGAACTTGGCGACGCGCTCGACTTCTGGCGAATGGTCGGTGGGCAGGGGGGTGACGAGAGGCATGGCGGCACGAGGGAGTGAGGAAGGGGCACTGCAACGGAGTCGCCACGAAACGAGGGGCCGGCCAGAAACAGCCATCCGTGGCCATCAGCTTAACGGGACGCGATTCGGCATGGCTTTATTTGCTGCGACGGCGGCGCGCCGCGAAGCCGGTCGGCGTGGCGTGGTGCGGATAGCCCCTGCCCGGCGTCGAACATCGATTCCGCGCTCGACGAAATAGCGCGTGTCCTACAGGTGCAAACCGCGCGTTGGTGGAACCTTTGCATGTGCAGGCTCCGGTCAGTGGCCGGCGAGCACTCGCACCGACGGAGCTTTCAATGACAACGCCCACACCACTTTCCCGACAAGCCCTGTGGAACCACATCAAGGACTGCAAGTTCGCGATGTTCACCACCCGCCACGCCAGCGGTCATCTGCATTCGCGGCCGATGACGATGCAGAACACGTCGATCGACGACGACGACAGCCTCTGGTTCTTCTTGTCTAGGAAAAGCGACGCCGTGGAAGACCTTGATGCCGAGCCATCGGTCAACGTGGCCTGCTCGCTCCCGGGCGATGCCTGCTGGATCTCGGTGTCCGGCAAGGCGCAGGTCGTCGAGGATGTCGACAAGGCGAAGTCGTTGTGGAACCGGTCGGCCGACGCGTGGTTCCCAGGCGGC
>JBDTCA010000357.1:0-4371 GCA_039923815.1 Caldimonas sp.
CGGCCCCGTCTACGGCAGCGGTGCCGCGGTGGTCGAGTTCACGCTCTGATCTCTCTTCCCTGCTTTCCCATCTCGTTCGATCAACCTCTGAAGGAGCACGCATGAAGGTCTCAATGAAACTGGGCACGGTCGCCGGCGCCGCGCTGCTTGCGCTTGGCGCCACCAGCGCGTTCGCGCAGGAGCAATGCACGATCAAGATCGGCCGCGTCGTGCCGGTCACCGGCCCGCTGGCCGACGTCGGCAAGGACACCCCGTGGGTCGACGAGAACAAGATCAACCCGATCAACAAGGCGGGTGGTCTCGTCGTCGGCAACAAGAAATGCAAGATCGACTTCCAGATCTACGACAGCAAGAGCACGGTCGCCGGCTCGGCCGATGCCGCCACCCGCGCCATCCTCTCCGACAAGGTCGACTTCCTGATGGCGCAGGGCACGCCCGACACCACGAACGCGCCCTCCGACCTGTGCGAGCGCAACAAGATTCCCTGCATCATGGCCAACACGCCGGTCGAGGCCTGGCTGTACGGCCCCGACGGCAAGCCCAAGACCTTCAAGTACGCCTACGAGTTCTTCTTCTCGGTACCTGACTTGGTCACGAACCACATCGGCATGATCAAGGCCCTTCCGGGTGGCTTCAACGGCCAGATCGGCTACCTCTACCCGAACGACCCCGACGGCACGGTGTTCGCCTCGCTGTTCGATCCAGCCTTCAAGAAAGAGGGCTGGAAGCCTACCGACCCCGGCCGATTCGCGCAGGGCCTGCCCGACTTCTCCGCGATCATCAACCAATTCAAGCGCAACAAGGTCGAGGTCGTGACCGGCGTGCTGGCACCGCCGGACATGCAGAACTACCTGCAGCAGGCCGCGCAGGCGGGCTACAAGCCCAAGATGTACGTCATCGACAAGGCGACCGGCTACCCGGAGCCGATGAACGCCGTCGGCAAGGCCGGCTACGACATCCTTTCGGTCAACTTCTGGTCGCCGGCCTATCCGGGCAAGTCGAAGTTCGGCGGCTACAGCGGGCAGGGCCTGGTCGACCTGTTCGAAAGTGCCAACAAGGGCAAGCAGTACAGCCCGCCGCTCGGTTACGACGACGCCTCGTACGACATCCTCTTCGACGCCATCCAGCGCGCCGGCACGACCGACCGCGCGGCTGTCCTCAAGGCGCTCGACGCCACCAACCTCGAGACCGTCGTCGGCACAGTCAAGTTCAACGCCCAGCACTACTCGGTGCAGCCGCTCGGCGGCGCCCAGTGGCGTTATGACGAGGGCAAGAAGAAGCTGGTCAAGGAGAACGTCTACAACGCCGTCTACCCGAGCGTGAAGAAGACCGCCGAGATGAAGCTCTACCAGCAGTAGGAGCCGAGGTGGCGAAGCTCTATCGCGGCTTCGCCACGCAGGCGGAGATCGACGCGCAGTACGACGTCGAGCAGTCGGTCGCCGACTTCTCTGTCTACGCGCGTCACTTCACCGACGAGAGCCGAATCGCGCGGCATCGCCTGCGCTGTGTGCTCGACGTGCCCTACGGACCGACGCGCGCCGAGACACTCGACATCTTCCCCGCCGAGGTGCGCGACGCACCGGTCTTCGTGTTCATCCACGGCGGCTACTGGCGCATGCTGAGCTCGAAGGAATTCAGCTGCGTCGCGCTCGGCCTGGCAGCGCTCGGCATCACCACAGTGGTCGTCGACTACGCGCTGGCGCCCAAGGTCTCGGTCGACGAGATCACGCGGCAGATGCGCGCTGCCGTCGCGTGGGTGCTGCGCCGCATCGATCGCCACGGCGGCGATCCGTCGCGGGTCGCGGTCGGTGGCCATTCGGCCGGCGCTCACCTCACGGCGATGTGCCTGCAGACGCCCTGGCGCGAGGACTACGGCCTCGCCAGCGACGATCCGATCGTCGCCGGCGTGCTCGTGAGCGGCCTGTACGACCTCGAGCCGCTGCGGTACAGCCTCATGCAGCCCATGATCCAGCTCGACGACGGCGTCATCGGCCGGCAATCGCCGATGTTCTCGGTGCGGCCTTGCAAGACGCCAGTGCTCGTGACCTGGGGCAGCGAGGAGCCCGACGAATTCCGTCGCCAGTCCGACGACTTCAACGCCGCATGGCAACTCGCCGGCAACCGCTCCAAGCGTGCGCCGATCGCGGGCGCTGATCACTTCACCGCGATCTACGGTTTCGAGGATCCGAAGAGCGTGTTGTGCCAGTGGGTGGCGCAGGCACTCGGCGTGAAACGCTGATGGCCGACATTCTTTCCGTGCGCGGGTTGACGAAGTCGTTCGGCGCCGTCGCCGTGGCGAGCGACGTCAGCTTCGACGTCGCCGAGGGCGAGATCCTCGGTGTCATCGGCCCCAACGGCGCAGGCAAGACCACGCTCTTCGGCATGCTCTCCGGCCACATCGAGCCATCGTCCGGCACGGTCACGTTCCGCGGCGAGGACATCACCGCGCTGCCCACGCACGATCGCGCCCGCCGCGGCATCGCCCGCACCTACCAGGTGCCTCGGCCGTTCGGGCAGATGACGGTGTTCGACAACCTGCGCGTCGCCGCCACGTTCGCCGGCGGCCTGTCCGGCGCCGAAGCGACCGAATGGATCGAGCGCACGCTCGCCGCGACCGGCCTGACGCGCTTCGCCGACACCCTCGCCGGCCGCCTGCCCCTCTTGGTGAGAAAGCGTCACGAGCTGGCGCGCGCGCTGGCGATGCGGCCCAAGCTTCTGCTGATCGACGAGGTCGCGGCCGGTCTTACCGAGAGCGAGGTCAGCGAGTTCATCGAACTGGTGCGACGCATCCGCAACATGGGCACGACGGTGGTCTGGATCGAGCACGTCATTCGCACCATGCTCACCTCCACCGACCGGCTGATGGCGCTCGCGGGTGGCCAGGTGCTGGCCGTGGGCCCACCGAACGACGTCATCCAGCGACCCGAGGTCAAGCGTGTCTACCTCGGCACCTGAGTCGGTAACGGAGCGATCGGCGAGCGGCGAGTCGGCGCCGCTGCTGCGCGAACCAGGGAGTGACGCGCTCTTGCGCGTCACGAGCCTGGCCGCCTACTACGGCGAGCTACGCGCGGTCTACGACGTCTCGTTCGAGCTGCAGCCGGGCGAAGTGCTCGCCGTCATCGGCGCCAACGGCGCCGGCAAATCGACGTTGCTGCGCTCGCTCGTCGGCCTCATGAACCACGGCGCCCGCTCGCACATTCGCGGCAGCATCGAATGGCAGGGCAAGCGCATCGAGAAGCTGCCGCCGGAGCGCATCGTCGATCTCGGCCTCGCCCTGGTGCCGGAAGGCCGGCGACTGTTCGCGCGCATGAGCGTGGAAGACAACCTGCTCGCCGGCGCCTATCTGCCGCGCTGCCGGTCGACGATTCCGCGCCGCCTCGACGAGGTCTACACGCTGTTTTCGCCCCTGCGCGAGCGCAGGGCGCAGGTGGTCTCGCAGATGTCGGGTGGCGAGCAGCAGATGGTGGCCATCGGCCGCGCCCTGATGTCGAGCCCGCAGCTGATCGCGTTCGACGAACTCTCGCTCGGCCTGTCGCCGGCGATGGTCGAGGAGATCTACAAGAACCTGAAGGCGGTGATCGCGCGCGGCACCACCGTCATCCTCGTCGAGCAGGACCTGAACCGGGCGCTCGCTGCCTGCACGCGCTTCATCGTCATGCTCGAGGGCGGCATCGTGCTCGAGGGCCGGCCGGGCGAGGTCAGCGTCGACGCGATCACGGCGGCTTACTTCGGAGCCTCCAGCGCAAGCGCGGGCGCCTCCGCCGCAGGAGCGGCCCATGGCTAACGACGACCTCTACTGGATCGCCGTCGACCTCGCCAACGGCGTGCTGTCGGGAGCAATGCTCGGCGGCTACTACGCGCTCATCAGCGTCGGCCTGGCGCTCAACTTCGGCGTCATGCGGCTCGTCAATCTCTCGCACGGCGACTGGCTCATCGTCTCCGCCTATCTCGCGGTGACTTTCCTCTCTGCTACCGGCCTGGCACCGTTCTGGTCGCTCGCGCTCGTCGTGCCGGTGATGTACGGCGTCGGCTACTTCGTGCAGCGCGGCCTCCTTAACCATGTCTCGGTGCAGGCGGCGGAACGGCGCGGCATGTCGCCCGTGTTCGGGCTGATGCTGCCGCTGCTCGTCACCTTCGGCCTGTCGATCGTGCTGTCGCAGGGCATGCAGCTCGTCTTCAGCGCCGACGCCGCGACCATTCCGAACGATCTCTCGTATTCCGCGATCAAGATCAGCGACGACCTCAGCATCTCGACCCTTCGCTTCGGCTTCTTCATCGCCGCCGCGGTGTTGCTCGTGGGCCTGTCGGTCTGGCTGAAGAGCACGCACACCGGCCGCGCCATCCGCGCCGCCAGCGACGACCCCGAGGTCG
>JBDTCA010000358.1:0-8927 GCA_039923815.1 Caldimonas sp.
GACGCGGCGTTCACCGAGCTCGTGCGCGCCTTCCTCGCCGGCCGCGGATACGACGTCAAGGTCAACGATCCGTACAAGGGCGTCGAGCTCGTTCGCGCCTATTCGAAACCGGCGGCGCGCCGCCACAGCCTGCAGCTCGAGATCAACAAGAAGCTCTACATGGACGAAGCCACTCGCGAGCAGAGCGCCGGCTTCGCGCCGCTCCAGCAGCATCTGGCCGAACTCGTCGACACGGTGCTCGAGTACACGCGCGGCGAGCTGCGCGGAGTGATGGCGCCGGAACCGCATCGGGTTCAGCGCGCGACGCGCTGAGTTCACCCGTCCACGACGTCATATACCGCCCGTGGAGCGTTCTTCTTCTCATCGGCGCTGGGCTGCCGCGTTGCTGGCCGTCGTCACGGTGGCCTTCGCGATCGTCGTCCTGCCCTTTGTCGGCGCGATCTTCTGGAGCGTCGTCCTCGCCATCGTGTTCGATCCGCTGCAGGCGTGGATCCTCGCCCGCTCCGGGCAGCGCCGGACGGCTGCGGCTCTGGCGACGCTGGCCGTTGTCGTGGCCGGTGTCGGCATTCCGGTGGCCGTCGTCGCAGCGCTCGTCGTCCGCCAGGGCACCGGGCTCTACGACGCCATCGCTGCCGGCCGCATCGACGTCGGCGAGTCGCTGCAGCGAGCGGCCCAGGCGCTGCCGCACTGGTTGCTCGGCGTGCTCGACGCGCTCGGCCTCGGCGATCCCGGCGCCGTGCAGGCCCGGCTCGTTGCCGGCGCCGGCGAGGCGAGCCGCTTCGCCGCCACGCATGTGTTCCGGCTCGGGGTCAATTCGTTCAGCTTCGCACTCTCCGTCGCCGTCATGCTCTACCTGCTGTTCTTTTTTCTGCGCGACGGCCGTGCGCTGGTGGCCCGCATCGACAAGGCGATTCCGCTTGCCGGCCACGACAAGCAGACCCTGCTCGCCACCTTCGTCGTCGTCATCCGCGCGACGGTGAAGGGCGGCGTCGTGATGGCCGTCGTGCAGGGCACGCTGGGCGGCGTCGTGCTCGGAGCCCTCGGTGTCACGGCGCCACTGCTCTGGGGCGTGGTCTTCGGCCTGGTGTCGATGCTGCCGGCCATCGGCGCGGCGGTCGTGTGGTTGCCGATCGCGCTCTACTTCCTCGTCACCGGCGCCTTCGCCAAGGCACTGCTCCTGATCCTTTTCGGCTCGGTCGTGCTGACCGTCGTCGACAACGTGCTGCGCCCCATCCTGGTCGGCCGCGAGACGCACCTGCCGGGCTACCTGGTGCTGATCTCGACGCTGGGCGGCGTCGCCATCTTCGGCCTCAACGGCATCGTCGTCGGGCCGATGGCCGCCGCCATGTTCGTCGCCACGTGGGCCCTTTTCAATCCGAAGCTCGCCGATGATCCGGCGGCACCGGTCGACACGCGCTAGGGCCTAGCGAGAAGCCACGGCCAGCGGCAGCGACAGCGTCGCCACCGCGCCCCCGGTGGCGGCGTTCTTCAAGGTCACCCGACCACGATGCAGCTCGGCGATTTCCTTCACGAACGAGAGGCCGAGGCCCGTGCTCTTCTTCCTCGTCACCGGCCGCGCCAGCGAATAGAACTTCTCGAAAACCTTGCCTTCTGCGAACTCGGGGATGCCCGGGCCGTGGTCTCGCACCACGACATCGCAACTGCGACCGTGCACCACGATCTCGATCGTGACAGTGCCGCCGGCCGGCGAGAAATCGAGCGCGTTGTCGAGCAGGTTGGCGACGGCGCGCTGCAGCAGGAAGGCATCGCCTTCGACGGCCGGATCCGCGGCACCGCCAGCGCCCCTCAGCGGCAGCAGCGTGAGCGCGAGCCCGCGTGCCTGCGCGGCCGGACCCGCGCTGGTGGCGATCTCGGCGACGAGTGCGCGCAGCGGCACCGGCACCGCCTTGTCGAGGCTCTTGCGTGACTCGAGCGCGGTGAGCTCCATCATGCGGTCGACGAGCTCCTGGATGCGCTGCGTCTCGCGGGCGATGTTGGCGATAAATCGGGCGCGGTCGACATCGGCCATCGGCTCCTGCAGCAGCTCGGCGGCGCCGCGGATGGCCGACAGCGGACCCTTCACTTCGTGCGTCATGGTCTGCACGTAGTCGGCGACGTAGTTGCGGCCGGCGAGCGCGTCGCGCATCTCGTCGTAGGCGGCACCGATGGCGCCGACGGCGCGGCGGCCGAGGCGCGGCAGCGAGAAGCTGCGCTGCGCCCGCACGTAGCCGATGTAGTCGGCGATGACGCCGAACGGCCGCACCAGCCACACCGAGAGGATGACGACGAGGAGCAGCACCGCGACCACCGAGGTGGCGCCGAGCAGCAGCGTTTTCCGCCGCGCCGCCTCGACGAACTGGCCGAAGCTCTGCACCGGCTTGCCGACGCTGACGACGCCGACGATGGCGCCGCCACCGGCCGCCGACGAATCGCGGATCGGCACCGCGACATACATCACCGAAGTGCGTGCATCGCCTTCGATGTCGGCCGTGGTGCGGGCGCCGTACTGGCCGCGCAGGGCGAGCGCGATGTCGTGCCAGCGCGAGTGATCGGCGCCGAGCGCCGCCGAGAGCGAGTCGAAGACCACCGTGCCGTTGCGGTCGACAACCGTCATGCGCAGCTCGACGCGCGTTTTCTCGATGCCGTAGATGTTGGCGCTGAAGCGCCGGGCGTAGAGCGATCGGAACACCGGCTCGAGCGTTTCGACGTGCAGGGCGCCGTCGCTCGAGGCATGCTCGACGAGCGCGGCCATGAGCTGGGCCGTGTCGACCAGCGACTCCTCGGCCGACTCGCGGTAGCGCGGGTCGATGTCGTCGAGCTGGCGGTACATCAGGAACGCCACGCCGAGCGCGTAGGCGACCAGGATGCCGATGAAGATGCGGGTTCTTTTGGTCACTGCGCCGCCGGGTCGGCCGGCAGCTCTTCCTCGAGCGCGTAGCCGCTGCCGCGCAGCGTGCGGATCGGCTCCTGCAGCGGCGCGATCGCCTTCATCTTGGCGCGCAAGGTCTTGACGTGGGCGTCGACGGTGCGGTCCATGCTCTCGCTGTCGCTGCCCCAGACGCGCTCGAGCAGCGCATCGCGCGAGAAGACGTGCCCGGGCCGCGCGGCCAGCGTCTTCAGCACGCCGAATTCGTATCGCGAGAGCTCGAGCAGGCGACCGTAGTAGCGCGCCTGCATGCGCGCCTCGTCGACGGCGATCGGAGCGTCGCGCCCGGAAACGGCGTCTGCCACCGGGGTTCGCGCCGATCGCCGCAGCACGCTGCGCACGCGCGCCACCAGCTCGCGCGGCGAGAACGGCTTGGCGACGTAGTCGTCGGCACCGAGCTCGAGGCCGACGACACGGTCGATCTCGTCGCTGCGCGCGGTGAGGAACACGACCGGCACGTCGCTGCTCGCGCGCAGCCGCTTGAAAATCTCGAAGCCGCTGGCGTCGGGCAGGCCGACGTCGAGGATCACAAGGGCCGGCGGCGTGGCCCTGGCGTCGGCGAGCGCCTCCTCGCCGGTGGCACACCAGACCGGCTCGAAGCCATCGGTGCGCAGCGCGTACTGCAGCGTGTCGGCGATGCCGGGCTCGTCCTCGACGATGAGGATGCGCGGCTTCATTCCGTGGGCAGGAAACCTTCGATGGAGAGGTAGCGCTCGCCGGTGTCGTAGTTGAAGCCGAGCACGGTCGAGCCAGCCGGGAAATCGGCGAGCTTCTGGCCGATGGCGGCGAGCGTGGCGCCCGAGGAAATGCCGACGAGCAGGCCTTCTTCGCGGGCCGAGCGCCGCGCCATCTCGCGCGCGGCTTCGGCCTCGACCTGGATGGTGCCGTCGAGCAGGTCGACGTGCAGGTTCTTCGGGATGAAGCCGGCGCCGATGCCCTGGATCGGATGCGGGCCGGGCTGGCCACCGCCGATGACGGGCGAGGCACTCGGCTCGACGGCGAACACCTTCATCTTCGGCCACATCTTCTTCAGCACCTGGGCGCAGCCGGTGAGGTGGCCACCGGTGCCGACGCCGGTGATCAGCGCCGCGATGCCGCTCGGGAAATCGGCGGCGATCTCGAGCGCCGTGGTGCGGGCGTGGATGTCGATGTTGGCGGGGTTCTCGAACTGTTGCGGCATCCACGCCGCACCGCCGTCGGCGCGGATGGCGGTGACGATCTCGATGGCCCTGGCGATCGAGCCGTTCATGCCCTTTTCGCGCGGCGTCAGCACGAAGGTGGCGCCGTAGGCCAGCATCAGCCGGCGCCGTTCGACGCTCATGCTGTCCGGCATCACGAGCACCAGCTTGTAGCCCTTGACGGCCGCCACCATGGCCAGACCGACGCCGGTGTTGCCCGACGTCGGCTCCACGATGGTGGCGCCCGGCACGAGCTCGCCGGCAGCCTCGGCGGCCTCGACCATGGCCACCGCAATGCGGTCCTTGATCGAGCCGCCCGGGTTGGCGCGCTCGCTCTTGACGTAGACGGCGTGGCTGTTGCCGAACAGCCGGTTGATGCGGATGTGCGGCGTGTTGCCGATGGTGTGAAGAACGTCGTTGGCAAGCATGGGCACGGCCTTTGGCGAAGGGGTCCGGACGATTATGTTCTGCGGGTCGCGGCGACAATCGGCCGATGCCCGCGACGCTCCTGAATGACACCTTCCTGCGCGCCTGCCTGTCGCAGCCGACCGACTTCACGCCGGTCTGGCTGATGCGCCAGGCCGGCCGCTATCTGCCCGAATACAAGGCCACGCGCGCCCGGGCCGGCAGCTTCATGGGCCTGGCGACGAGCCCGGCCTACGCGACCGAGGTGACGCTGCAACCGCTCGACCGCTACCCGCTCGACGCCGCCATCCTCTTCAGCGACATCCTCACGGTGCCCGACGCGATGGGTCTCGGCCTGTCGTTCGCCGAGGGCGAGGGCCCGCGCTTCGCGACGCCGCTGCGCGACGAAGCCGCCGTCGCCGCGCTCGCCGTGCCCGACATGGAGCGCCTCCGCTATGTGTTCGATGCCGTGGCATCGATCCGAAAGGCACTGGCCGGCCGGGTGCCGCTGATCGGCTTTTCCGGCAGCCCGTGGACACTCGCCTGCTACATGGTCGAGGGCAAGGGCTCGGACGACTACCGCCTCGTCAAGACCATGCTGTACGCGCGGCCCGACCTGATGCACCGCATCCTCTCCGTCAATGCCGACGCGGTCGCGCTGTATCTCAACGCCCAGATCGACGCCGGCGCCCAGGCGGTCATGATCTTCGACAGCTGGGGCGGCGTGCTCGCCGACGGCGCCTTTCAGGACTTCAGCCTGGCCTACACGTCCCGCGTGCTGAAGCAGCTCAGGCGCGAGGCCGAAGGCCGCCGCGTGCCGCACATCGTCTTCACCAAGGGCGGCGGGCCGTGGCTGGAAGCCATCGCCGGGCTCGGCGCCGACGTCGTCGGCGTCGACTGGACCCAGAACCTCGGTCGGGCCCGAAAGCGCGTTGGCGCCGGCGTCGCCCTGCAGGGCAACCTCGACCCCAACGTGCTGTTCGGAGGCGACGCCGCCATCCGCCGCGAGGTGGCGGTGACGCTGGCGAGCTTCGGCCCGGCCGCGACCCCTGACGCGCCCGGCGGCCACGTCTTCAATCTCGGCCACGGCATCAGTCAGCACACGCCGCCGGACGCGGTGGCGACACTTGTCGACGCCGTCCACGACCAGTCGCGGCCGTTCCACGTCGCAGGCCGGACGTGATCGAAGTCACGATCGGCACCGGGCATGCCTTTTTACCGTGAGTGAGCGCTCAGGGCTTGACTTATCCCCATTTCTGACTCCGGCCGTAATTTCGATGGCAACTGTTGCGCCGCATCAAACTCCGCTGCGAGCGCTCGGCTAAGTTGTTGATTTCATTGATGTTCGCGCGGTGCCGCGAAAGTGGGCAAGCTGTCGGAAAGCGAGACGGGGTCAGCGTTTGGGGTCGCTCGGGCGACCTTACCCACAAAGTTATCCACAGTTCCGGTGGAAAAAACCAAAACGTGCTGAAAATCATCGACTTACGTGAAGAAGCTGAACTTTCACGAAGGTCATGACAACGCTCTCGCTGGCGTCTGAAGCCTGTGCGCCAATGACCGCCGTCGCAGTCGTCGTCGAGGCGCCGCGACACGCCGCCATCGGTGCCTCGCTGACGTATGCGAGTCAGCGCCCGCTCGCACCGGGAACGCTGGTGCGCGTACCGCTGGGCAAGCGCATCACGGCAGGGATCGTCTGGCACGCCGACGCCGTCGGCGCCGCCGACGGCAGCCGGGCGCACGAATTGCGCGAGATCGCCGAAGTCTGTGACGCCGTCGCGCCGCTTTCTGACGACTGGCGCGCCCTCGTCGATTTCGCGGCCGCGTATTACCAGCGCAGCGTCGGCGAGGTGGCCCTCTCGGTCCTGCCGCCGGAGTTGCGGCGTCTCGATGCCGACAGCCTCGCCGACCGGGTCCGACGGCTGGAGAAGCGGCTGGCGCGCGACGATGCCGATGCGGCCGGGAGTGGCGCTGCAGGCGCCGTGGCGATCGACGCCGAAGCAGCGCCGGAGCTGACGGCCGAGCAGGCCGCCGCCTGCGACGCCGCCCGCACCGCCCTCGGCGCCGCCGAGCCCGGTACGCTGCTGCTGCACGGTGTCACCGGGAGCGGAAAGACCGAGGTCTACCTGCGCGCCGCCGAGGCCGCGCTGGCCACCGGACGGCAGGTCCTGGTGCTGGTGCCCGAGATCAACCTGACGCCGCAGCTCGTCGACCGTTTCACGCGGCGCTTCGCTCGCCGCCGCATCGTCGCGATGCACAGCGGCCTGACGCCGGCGCAGCGGCTGCGCAGCTGGCTCGCGGCGCACCTGGGCGTCGCCGATCTGGTTCTCGGCACGCGGCTGGCGGTCTTCGCGTCGCTGCCGCGACTCGGCCTCGTCGTCGTCGACGAGGAACACGACCCGTCCTACAAGCAGCAGGAAGGCGCGCGCTATTCGGCGCGCGATCTCTCGGTGTGGCGAGGTCGTCGCGAAGGCGTGCTCGTGATGCTGGGCTCGGCGACGCCGTCGCTCGAGAGCTGGCAACGAGCCGAGAGTGGCCACTACAAGCGGCTGGAGATGCCGCACCGGATCGGCGGTGCCGGCTGGCCGACCGTGCGCACCGTCGACATGAGCCGGCTGCCGCGGGCCACCGAGGGCCTGCGCAGCGGCGCCACCGCCGGCACGCCCGGGCTGGCGCCGGCGCTCGTGGCCGCTTTGCAGGAGCGCGTCGCGCGCGGCGAGCAGAGCCTGGTCTTTCTGAACCGCCGCGGCTATGCACCGGTGCTGCAATGCGGCGAATGCGGCTGGCTCAGCGGCTGCCCGCACTGCAGCGCCTGGCGCGTGTTCCACCGCCAGGACCGCACGCTGCGCTGCCACCACTGCGGCCTCGCCGAAGCCGTGCCGCGTGCCTGCCCCGACTGCGGCAACCCTGACATCGCCCCGGTCGGCCGCGGCACCGAGCGTCTGGAGGAGCAGCTCGGCGCGCTGCTGCCCGAAGCGCGCATCGCCCGCATCGACGCCGACAGCACCCGCAAGAAGGGCGCCCTCGAGGCCCAGCTCGGCGCCGTCCACGCCGGCGAGGTCGACATCCTGGTCGGCACGCAGATGGTGGCCAAGGGCCACGACTTCCGGCGTATCGGACTGGTCGCGGCGGTCAACCCCGACACCTCGCTGTTCAGCAGTGATTTCCGCGCCCCCGAGCGCCTGTTCTCGCTGCTGATGCAGGCGGCCGGCCGGGCCGGACGCGACGGCGCCAACGGCGTGCAGAGCGAGATGTGGGTGCAGACATGGCATCCGCAGCACCCGCTCTACGCGGCTCTCGCGAGGCACGACTTCGCTGCCTTTGCCGCCGGCCAGCTGGGCGAACGGCAGAGCGCCGGCCTGCCGCCGTTTTCCTACCTCGCCGTGCTGCGCGCCGAGGCGAAGACGGCCGAGGCCGCGCGCGACTTCCTCGCCGCCGCCGCGATCGTCGCCGAAGGTCTGGCCGAGACCGCCGCGGTCATGGTCTACGCGCCGGTGCCGCTCGGCGTCGCCCGCGTCGCCGATGTCGAGCGCATGCAGATGCTGGTCGAGTCGGCGTCGCGCCAGAAACTGCAGGCCATGCTGGCGGCGTGGCTGCCGCAGCTCGACGCCTTGCGGCAGGCACGCAGCGGCGCCGGTCAGCGCATCCTGCGCTGGGCAATCGATGTCGATCCACTGACGATCTGAGGTCGGCGACCGCGGCAGCATCCTGCTGCGCAGGCTCGCCGCGCTAACGCTCCGTCGGCAGCCCGGCCGCGTCGGCCAGCAGGAGCGTCGCCCGCACCAGCTCCTCGACGGCGGCGGCGAGATCGGCCGGCGGCTCGAGCGCCTCGATCTGCGCCTGCAGCTCGTCGGCGTCGTCGAGGTTATCGGCGCCGAGGTGGCGATAGATCAACGCCAGCGGTTCGCTGACCTCGGGCCCGTCGCGCTCGAGCAGGCGCGGGAACGTCTCGAGGGCGAGCGTGAAGCCGGTCACCCACGGATAGACCGCGTCGACGGCGGCGCCATCGCCATCGCCATCGCCATCGCCATCGCCGTCGTCTTCATCCTCGACTCCGGCTTCGGCTCCGGTCTCCACTTCGGCCTCGAGCTCGAACACCCAGGGGTCGAACCATTGCCGACGCGCGACGGCGCTCGCGAGCTCGCCGTGGCGACGGCCGACGAGCACGCGCAGTCGCGCGGCCTGGAAGCCGGCCGGTGGCGGGCGGCCGTCGACATCGAGCACGCGCGGCCACCACGCCGTCTCCGCGACCGGCTGCGGCTGCACGATCACGCCGCAGAGATAGCCGTCGACTGAGCTGAGGTCGAGCGGTTCGAGCGAGTCGGGCACGCCGTCGAGCAAGCCTTGCAGCTCGGCCATTTCGGCGTCGCTCAGCGGCCGCACCGGATGGCCGGACAGCGCGTGAGGTCCGGGCCGGGTTC